>JABGTE010000170.1 GCA_018647445.1 Gammaproteobacteria bacterium | reverse complement strand
ATTACAAGACGTCCACCAATTCCTAGCGACGCACGCGTCTTAGAGCTCCTTTAGGCTTGGCATTTCTACCGGCAGAACTTTCGATCCCGGTCTGCCCTGAACAGAGCCCTTAACGAGTTGCGCCAATGCCTCAAACAGACATTGGGCAAACCAGCCCGCAGGCTTCAATGGCGCTGGACATCTCAACCAGATCAGCACGACAAGACCCTAAAGCAAGCCCTATAGCGGCCGCCTCAGGCGTACCCAAAAAGCCCGCAGAATCAAAACTGAACAGGAGGAAGACAACAAGACGAGAAGAAAAAAAGAAAAGAAGTTTTTAAATGAGGTCATTCTGGCAACAATCAGAACTCAGCACCCCCACTGTGCAGGCGGCTGCTACCGTGATCTTCACATTCAACCGTAAAAGCCCCCCTGCACGCGTCCTAACCACGTGTGGGCAAAAAAGAGGCTAATTAAACGAACAGGGCAATGAGTACCGGCAAGTCCTAAGACAAAGCGGCTTTAATTAGCTCTCAGCCCCTGACCAGCCTAGCGCCGCATCGACAGCATCTGTCGGCCAATTTTTTGGCGGCAACGCTGTCGCTCGAATCGTGCTCGCGTACAGAAAGCCTGCATCAAAGGGCACACAAGAACCCATAGTGGCGAATTGCGAGAGCTCTGCCTCATCAGGCATCGGTAAGAACACTTTCATATTGACTTCCTTTAATGGACCCGAACATTTAACCCAAATTCATCGGAGTCAGCAGGAAGAAATCATGAATATTCGGGGTAGAACCCTGTAGAACTGATGGAGCCTGCTATAAAATCGAACTCTGTCGCGTAAAGTAGCCCTTCCACACTACCCGCGAGCGAATGAATGCTTTAACTTAATCAACACCCAGCGTGAGGAGGACTGATATGGCAAAAAAAATCGTCATCGTCGAAGACGACATCGACCAAAGAAACAACTATATCGATGCCATCAGTAAAAAAGGATACCAAGTTCGCGGCTTTTCAAGCCGGACTGAAGCGCTGCTCGGATTCGATAGCGAGCTCCCCGATCTTGTCATATTAGATATCATTCTTGGCGATGAAGTTGATGCCGGATTCGAGCTCTGCCGTGACCTTTTAGCTCGATCTCCAAACCTACCGGTCATTTTTTTAACCGAACGCATTGCGGAAATCGATAAAATCAGCGGTCTACGCTTGGGCGCCTGGGATTATTTACCAAAACCGATTTCATTGGATTACCTTTCAGAAAAAATTAGCTCCCTGCTTCGAATTCATGAAGCCCGAAATCTTGCGGCTCAAGGCACCGCGGAAGCCAAAATAGTCGGCGACATGTCGATCGATCAAGACGCTTTGCTTGTCTCTTGGAAGAACCATCCCATTAATTTATCCGGAACCGAGTTTAGAATGCTGGCAAAACTCGTTCGCGTACCCGGCCATGCCGTCTCTTACGACACCCTAATGAATGCGACCATGCAGTCCTTGGTGACCAACAATACGATCAATACCCACATGCGGAATATTCGTAAGAAGTTCGAAACAATCGATCCAGACTTTAAATGCATTAAGAGTGAATATGGTTTTGGATACCGGTGGTCGACGCAATAACGCATGGGCACCCTGACCTATAAGGGCCCAAAGCTCGGAACCAAGCTTTTTATTCTGACCAGTTTTATTTTGGTGGTCATCCCTTGGTTTAGCTATCTCTACCTGAGCGAAATGGAAGAAATCCTGATTGATAGCCAAGCCAATGCTCAGCTTCTCACGGCAGAGGGGATTTCAACGCTTTTAAATGGCCGATCCGATCTCTTCGACGAACTACCGATTAGCCCTGAGGGCTACGAAAAACTCTATGCGCATCCGCTCGAGCAACCGATTCGAATCGATGGCAAGAATTCAGACTGGGAAGACGTCTTAGATTTCAATGTTGGCTTTGGACAAGCGCCATCGCTCAACACCAATGACGCAGAGGCTTTTAACCAATTCTACCTCGTGCTGGGCGAACACAAAGGGCAGGTCTATGCCTTAGTGCAGGTCCTGGATGATCAGATGATCTATCGTGATAACGACATTCTGAGACTCGATTTATCCGATCATATCCGAGTGACCTACACGGACCAGGCCGGCCAAACACAACAACTGGTCATCACCGCAACCGAAGAAGGCATCACAACCGCCTACAGAGTTGACCGGAACTGGCGATATGCCCTTGATGGAGAAGCTGATAATCGGGTGCCGGGCGTCCTGCTAAAGACCGAAAATGGCTATGCTTTAGAGTTTCGGATTCCGCTTGATCTGCTCGGGCCAACTCGAAATTTTGGCCTTGCGGTCGTCGACGTAGACAACGATTCAACCCGTGCGATCGAGTCCATCACCGGGACCTTACCCTCAGGCGAGCGTGAAGCCTTCGGATTGGTCTTACTCAAAACACCGGAGGTTTTAAGAATTATTGAGGGCCTAGGATACTCAGGCGCCAATATCCAAGTGATCGATTCCCAAAGCCGCATTCGCGCCGAGGTCGGCAGCTATTATTCTGATGACGTGACCCAGGACAAGGGATCGGTCCGCGCTGGCTTTGGACTCACCGCGATCAGTGCTTGGCTATTGGACCCATTTTATACCTTGGTCGAACAAACCTTGAACACAACCCGCATTGGGCAAGAGGCCAATATCATTACAGCGGCGCTTGCCGGCGAACCAACCGTTGCTTATTTTATTTCACCCATGGACGGTGAAATTATCGTCGCGGCACACCCTATTATTGACGAGGGGGCAATATTAGGGGTCGTTGTTTTAAAACAAACCACCGATCGAATTCTCAACCTACGTCGAGATGCCTTAAAACGGATCGTTAATTTTTCGGTCATCTCGGTGATTATGTTTGCTGGAATCATCCTGCTTTTTTCAGCTCGTTTAGCCCGCAGAATTCGCAGGTTGGGCAACGAAGCGACGGGCGTCATTGACCGGCATGGTCGATTGACCTCGAGCCGATTAACCTCGGAGACTGACTCTGGCGACGAGCTCGGTGATTTGGCGCGCGGGATCTCGAACATGCTTACGAGACTCCACCAGCACAATCAGTTTCTCGAAAATATGCCGCGAACGCTTCGCCACGAAATCAACAACCCGCTCAACACCCTCTCAACGTCACTCGATAATTTGGCGACTGAGCAAACCTCTGAGGGTCGTCAAAAGTACCTAGACAGCGCACGCCGCGGCCTCAATCGCATCGGGCTAATCGTTCAGAACCTTGCCGATGCCGCAAATCTAGAAGAAGCTCTCATTGGCGATGATCTTGAATGTATTGACCTCAAGCTGCTGCTGCAATCCTATGTCAGCAACTGCAAGATGCTGCAACCTGGTCGGGTATTTACCTTCAGCGCCCCAGAGGAGCCGCTGTTTGCCTGGATATGCGACTACCGAATCGAGCAACTCCTAGACAAACTCATCGACAACGCCCTCGATTTCTCGGAAGTGGGCAGTACCATCTGTTTCGATCTAAAGGCTGTTGGCACGGACCTGAGCCTCGACATCACGAACGTCGGCCCAGGTATTCCAGAGAATTTGCTCACCAGCATTTTTGATTCGATGGTGACCGCCAGAGCGAATAATCCTGACAACCGTCTGCATTTCGGGATTGGTCTGTATGTTGTCCGGGTTATCGCGGACTACCATGGCGGTTCTGTCCACATCAATAATCTAACCGACCCCTCTGGGGTTCGAGTTGGCGTCACCCTCCCTAAAGCCGCGCCGGACGCAACCTAACCCTTAGCGATTTAATTCACGATTTTAAGATTTTGTTGCGCCAAAGGGTCGACTGTCGCTTGAATTCGCCAATCGGCTTTCGTCGCTGCAGAATGCAAGATTGCCGTGATCGATACTGCAATTTCATGATTGAAGGTTAAGTTAAGTCCCTCACCCGCCTTGGGCAGCAACGATACGTGAAGTTGATCTGCTTTGATTCGGTAGGTCAGCTTGTAGGCCAGTTGGTATTCTTGCGGCGCGCTGATTTCAGCTTCAGCGTCACCGGCAGCAGAAAACGGTGTCTCAAAATTTGCCCGGTCCAGCGCTTGACGCTCTTTATAATCTTGAACATCCTGCCGATCGGCCGCAGAAACCAGCGCTCCCACGTCAGGATCGGCGGCGGCGTACTGCGCAAGCGCCTTCAACAACAGCTGTAAATACCGCCGAGTGAGTAAGATCCCATGGGCTTGCGAATCATCTGTTCCCACCCGAAGCAACAGCCGATCTTCTTCGGCATCGTATTTTGCTTGTATTTGCCGAATCGAGGCCATAATCAATCGGATCCTTCTTTTATCAATTTATTTTGATATTTAATTGCACTCTGTGTTGTTTTGAGTACTATATCGAAAAATTTTGATATAGCTTGATGAAAGCCCAACCTTTACCAACCCAAAACGCGCCAGCCGCCATCCTTACGTTGTCAAAAGCCCTCGCCGATCCCCTGCGCCTAGACGTCCTGCGACTGCTCCAAGACAACTCTTTCGGGGTCATGGAGCTCTGCCACATTACTACGACACCCCAATCAGGCATGAGCCATCACTTGAAAATCCTTACTGGGTGCGGTCTGCTTGAAACGCGGCGTGAAGGTACGTCCATATTCTATCGTCGGGCGATGTTACCGCAGAACGGTTTCTTGAGCGATCTGACAAAAACCTACTTAGACACGCTTGACCAAACAGCCTTGCCGCCGGCACTACTCAAAACACGTCAGGAGATCTATGACGATCGCAGCCAACAATCGGCTGATTTTTTTAAGCGCTGCGCAGCACAGCTGAAGGAAAACCAGGATCTTGTCGCAGCCTTCGAGCACTACTCAGGGTGTGTGGGAGACCTGATCCGGAACGAAAATCTTCCAAAAGAAACCCGCGTTATTGAAATCGGCGCCGGCGAAAGTCCTTTGCTCACAACCCTCTCTGAGACCTTTAAGTCCGTACTCGTCGTGGATAACTCGGACGAAATGCTGATGAAGACCAAAGCAAGAGCGCACCAAGAGCAGCTTAAGAACGTGGACTTTATGCTTCAAGATTACGACAGCCTCGCACTCGATTTCCCGGCGGACCTGTTGGTCTGCAACATGGTGCTCCATCACTTACCAGCGCCTGCCGCCTTTTTCCAAAAAGCAGCCGGGCTCGTCAAGCCAAAGGGCAAGCTGCTGTTGATTGACCTTTGTCCACACCAGCAAGACTGGACCCGGGACATTTGCGGGGACCTTTGGCTTGGATTCGAACCTGACGATCTCGACCTTTGGGCCACCGCATCTGGATTTCAGCGCGGGCAAGGCGCTTTTCTTGGTTTAAAAAATGGTTTTCAACTACAGCTAAGAATTTTCACAGCCCATTAACTTTAACGCCAACCTTAGGAGTCATAATGACCGATTATAAAGTAGCAGATATTAGCCTCGCCGACTTCGGCCGAGCAGAAATCGAACTGGCTGAAGCAGAAATGCCTGCATTGATGAAGCTCCGCGCCAAATATCAAGACGAGCAACCCTTAAAAGGCGCCAAAGTATTGGGTTGTATCCACATGACGATTCAGACCGCCGTACTCATTGAAACGTTAGTTGATTTGGGCGCAGAAGTGCGGTGGTCGTCTTGCAACATTTTTTCAACGCAAGATCACGCTGCAGCGGCGATCGCTGCCAGCGGTATTGGCGTTTTCGCATGGAAAGGTCAGACCGAAGAAGAATTTCTCTGGTGTATTGAGCAAACGATTCTAAAAGATGGCGCGCCTTGGGATGCCAACATGATCTTAGATGATGGCGGCGACCTGACTGAAATGGTCCACAACAAGTATCCAGACCTTTTGAATGCGATACACGGTATTACCGAAGAGACCACTACAGGCGTTCACAGACTGCAGGAAATGCTCAAGGCCGGCGAACTCAAAGTTCCAGCTATTAATGTCAACGACTCCGTCACCAAATCCAAAAACGATAACAAGTATGGCTGTCGGCACAGCCTCAACGACGCGGTCAAGCGCGCAACCGACATGCTCATGGCGGGTAAGAAGGCCTTGGTCATTGGTTATGGCGATGTCGGTAAGGGCTCTGCTCAAAGCCTACGTCAGGAGGGCATGATTGTCCGCGTTACGGAAATCGACCCAATTTGCGCCATGCAAGCCTGCATGGATGGCTATGAAGTCGTATCCCCCTACATTAACGGCATCAACACCGGCAAAAAAGAAGATATCGATCTGCGATTGATGCAAGGCACCGATATGATTGTGACCTGCACCGGGAACGTTAATGTGTGCGATGAAAATCTATTGGCAACCGTTGCGAGCAACGCGGTCATTTGCAACATTGGACACTTTGATACTGAGATCGATACGCAGTTCATGCGCGACAATTGGCGCTGGCAAGAGGTTAAACCTCAAGTCCATAAGATTTTCCGAAGCGATGATCCAAGCGACTACATTTTACTGTTGTCGGAAGGCCGCTTGGTCAACCTTGGCAATGCAACCGGTCATCCATCACGTATTATGGACGGCTCTTTCGCGAACCAAGTATTAGCGCAGATGTATCTGTATGAGCGCGCATGGGCGAGTCACGACCCGATGCAGCGGCAACCCATAACGGTTGAAGTCCTGCCCAAAGCACTCGATGAAGAGGTCGCACAATATATGGTCGAAGGTTTTGGCGGGACGATTACCCGGCTAACTCAAAAGCAAGCCGATTACATCAACGTGCCTGGTGAAGGCCCTTTTAAATCTGAAGAATACAAGTACTAAGAACCTGCAAACCCAACCCGCGTTGGGTTTGGACTCGGCGTCTGAAGTCGGAGACAATAGTGTTTCGACTTCAGGCACCTTTTTCCATGAAACAAGCGCTCTCAGATCTACT
>JABGTE010000118.1 GCA_018647445.1 Gammaproteobacteria bacterium | reverse complement strand
TTCGATGGCCATCCAAAGATCGGTGATGCCCGAGCCTTGCAAGGTGGGGCGGGCACAACGGCGATGCAAGAGCAGGGTCAGGTTAGTACGGCGTTGGCTTCTACCCGAGAGACTCTTGCGCGCTTAAATCAAATTTATTTCGACCGTTTCGGGTTTATTTTCATTATTTGCGCGTTCGGACATTCGGCCGAGGCGATGCTTTCTGTCTTAGAGTTGAGTCTGGAGCGATCTCGCGTCGACGAATTACAGAGGGCGGCAGGCGAGCAGTTGCAGATCATGACACGGCGATTGCTGGGCTGGTTTGAGTGAACATGAGGTGGGCAAGCACGCGCGCTTTTATCCGCAGACAATTGAAGTTAAGACAGTGAAGCTCTTAGGGCTGGCATTGAGCAAAGTGAATGCAAGGAAATAAAATGACCCAAGCTGCCATTACGACACATATTCTTGATTTAGAATCCGGCGAACCAGCAAACGGCGTCCTGGTGACGTTGGAATGCCCCGATGGCCAAATGCTACAGGCAACGACCGATGCCGATGGCCGGATTACCGAGTGGCAAGGCCTTTTGGCGCTGACTGCAGGAACTTATGAAATGCGCTTCAAAGTGGGCGTTTATTTCTCAGCGCGCGTGGTCGAAACGTTCTTTGATGAGATTCCGGTTCGGTTCCAAACAACGACTGCTCGGGCGCATTACCATGTGCCGTTGTTGCTCAGTCCTTTTGGTTACTCGACGTACAGGGGGAGCTAAAGTCGTGCGTTTGATTCGAAGTCGAATACTTCATTGGCCAACGGACCAGTGGCATCAACCAGAATATTTTGAAGATGGGATCTTACTGATTGAGGCGGGTAAGGTTTTAGATTTGGGGCCTGTTGAACGCTTTATTACAGAAGGTCTCGACGTGACCCGCTGCGAGCATTATCCCACGCGGTTGGTTTTACCCGGTTTTATTGATCCCCATCTGCATTTCCCTCAGGTGGATGTGATGGCAAGCTTTGGTGCTCAGTTATTGGATTGGTTGAATGACTACACCTTCCCAGCTGAAGCACGCTATAGCGACCCGGTGTTTGCAGCGGCCGCCGCCGAATCGTTTTTAGATCTGCAACTGCGTCATGGCACAACCTCGGCATTTGCCTTCTGTAGCAGTCATCGCAATTCCGTTGAGGCGTTGTTCGATGCGGCTGAGCGGCGTCAAATGCGCATGGTCGCAGGCAAAGTGTTGATGGATCAAAACGCCCCTGACGCGATTTTGGATACCGCCGAATCAGGCGCCAAGGACAGCGAGGACTTAATTCGCAAGTGGCACGGACGCGGTCGTTTGGGGTATGCCTTAACCCCAAGATTTTCAGGCACCTCATCGAGTGCCCAACTCCAAAAAACCGGTTTGCTGGCACA
This sequence comes from Gammaproteobacteria bacterium, assembly GCA_018647445.1. Lineage (GTDB taxonomy): Bacteria > Pseudomonadota > Gammaproteobacteria > Pseudomonadales > Azotimanducaceae > UBA9926. The sequence goes on along the minus strand of JABGTE010000118.1, from coordinate 24,047 downwards.
ACAGTACCCGAGCGTTTGGCTGCAAACCCATCTTTCAGAGAACCTTGCGGAAATTGCTTGGATCAAATCGGTCCACCCGCAATACCATGACTATTTGCAAACCTATGAAGCGCATGGCTTGGTCCCGCAAGGGGCGTTGTTCGGGCATTGTATTCATCTGACCGAATCCGAAACCGAGCGGTTGGCGGCTGCAGGCGGTGTGGCGGTCTTTTGTCCGTCGTCGAACCTGTTTCTCGGGAGTGGGTTAATGCCTTTTGAAGCTTTGCAAGCGGCTGGCGTTGAATTGGCGATCGCTTCCGATATCGGCGGTGGCACGAGCCTTAGCATGCTGAAAACCCTTGCCGATGCGTATAAAGTCTGTCAGTTGCGGCAATACGTGCTACACCCGTTCGAAGCGTTTTACCGGATTACGCGCGGCAATGCGCGAGCAACCGCATTAGAGGGGTTTATTGGTGATTTTCGAGTGGGGCAAGAAGCCGACTTTGTGATGATTGACCCGGCGCGGATACCGTTGGTTGCGCGCCGAGTGGAGTCTGTCAAAGATCTTCAAGAAGAATTGTTCGTTTATATGACCCTTGGTGATGAACAATTAATTGTTGAAACCAGCATTTTGGGCGAACCGGCTTATCGGGCAAGTGCGTCATGATGGTGCCGTACTGGTTAGAGTGGTTTGAACTGCTGCTGCGTTGGCTTCATCTCCTGGTCGGGGTTGCCTGGATTGGGGCGTCCTTGCATTTCGTTTTGGTGGATCGCAGCCTGATCAGTGACCCTGAGGATGAGGTTGTTAAGGGCCGGTTCTGGGCGATTCATGGTGGGGGCGTCTATCAGTTTACGAAATATAATCTCGCGCCGCCCGAATGGCCGGCAACGCTGCACTGGTCAAAGTGGGAGGCCTATACAACCTGGTTAACGGGTATGGGGTTGCTCACGCTGATTTATTATCTACGAAGTGATGCCTACTTGGTCGGCGCTGGGAAATGGGTGACTGATCCTGGTCAGGCTATTTGGGTGAGCCTCGGGCTGATCGCAAGCAGTCTGGCCTTCTATGAGGGGCTCATCCGCAGTCCTTTGGCGCGACGAACTGGCTTATTTGCTGCGCTTATTATTGTCCTCGTCTTGATCCTGTGCTGGCTTTCCGCACAGCTTTTGTCGAACAGAGCCGCGTTTATTCACGTGGGCGTTATCCTGGGCAGTATCATGGTCGGCAATGTCTTCTTTGGCATAATTCCGGCGCAAAAGGCTTTTGTTGAGGCAGTTCAGGCGGGACGGGATCCAGATGTGGCTTTAACGCTCGCTGCGCGGCATCGGTCTTTCTTTAATAATTATCTGACGATGCCCGTTTTGTTTTGCATGGTCAGTTTGCACTTCCCGCTGTTGTATCAGCACAGTTTGAATTTCTTGGGTCTGTTTTTGGTGATGTTTGCCGGGGCAGTTGCGCGGCATTTTTTTAATTTACGACATTTGAACATCCTTCATTGGCGCTATCTTTGGATGGCCGCAGGGCTGGTTGTACTGACAATGCTGCTATTGCGCCCGCCGGTTCAGGCCGAAAATAATGCGCCGAATGCCTCAAGCGAGACGGTGGAGTCTATTGAGCCAGCGCTCACGAAGGCAGAGGTTGATGGGCTCATGATGACCCATTGCGCCAACTGTCACAGTGCGTCGCCAACCCACCCAGGGTTCGCAACAGCGCCAGGCGGCTTGTACTTTGTAGATCAGGAAGACTTGCTGCGCCAGAGCGTCCGAGCCGCATCGGCGATTGGCTCAGGTTATATGCCGCTGGGTAACATGACGAAACTCAGTCGGGCTGAGCGAGCGCGATTGATGCGCTTCTTAATCACGAGTAAGCCTGAGGATGGTGTCTGATCCGAGCGCGGTTTAATTTGGGAAAAGGATGTCAGCCATATCCGGTTTGCCCAGGCGAATTTCAGCCTCGGTCAGACCGTTAATCTCATGCGGAAAGACCAGCCATTGGTCTGTTTCATGAACATAGTAGTCCGGGATAACCTCGGTCTGATTCTTTTTTGGCTTAAACCAAGGGCAGGCGATCCGTATGGTTTCGGGCAGGTTGCGTCGTGATTTTTCCTTGAGCTCGCGGAGCACCGCGGTAATGCTGCGTCCGGAGTCAAAGACATCATCCACGATCAGTAAGTGGTCGTCGTGATTTGCGCGATCAATAATATATTGCAAGCCGTGGACGCGAACGTCTTTGTCTTGCTGGTCAATGCCATAGTAAGAGCTTGTGCGGATTGCGATGTGATCGCTCTCGAGACCCTTGTATTCAAGGTATTCTTGAACTGCGATCCCAACAGGCGCGCCGCCTCGCCAGACCCCTACAATAAAATTAGGGCGGAAGCCGCTTGCGTGAATCTGTTCTGCTAGCAGGAACGAATCTCTGAGCAAATCGGCGGCTGAAATAAAATGCTTATCCATAGGAATCCAAAAGGTTGCGCGATGAAATAGGGCTTAAGATCGATTAGGCCGCCGAGTTAAAGACTGATATCTTAGCGAAATAATGTCTACAAAGAGGGTGACCTGTGGCTCGAATCTTGAAGTATCTAGGCTACCACGAAGCCGCGCAATCACCCAAGACCGAAGTGTTGGCGGGTGGCACAACCTTTCTTGCCATGGTGTACATTACGGTTGTAAATCCGTCTATCTTGTCTGATGCGGGAATGGATTTTGGCGCCGTTTTTGTCGCGACTTGCTTGGCCGCCGCGCTCGGCAGTTTCATGATGGGAGTGCTGGGGCGGTATCCCATTGCACTTGCGCCAGGCATGGGTCAGAACGCCTTTTTTAGTTATGTCATCGTGCTCGGGATGGGGTATCCCTGGCAGACGGCACTCGGCGCCGTATTGATCTCTGGCGTTATCTTTGTTGTTCTGAGCGTATTGCCCATTCGAGAATGGCTGTTCAATGCAATTCCGATGAATATCAAATATGGCATTTCTGCCGGCATTGGGTTTTTTATTGGTTTCATCGCATTAAAGAATGCAGGCATTGTGATCGACAATCCTGCAACTCTAGTAAGCCTCGGGTCGTTGACGCAAATTGAGGCCGTTCTCTGTTTAGCAGGATTTATTTTGATTGCGGTCTTGAGCACGCGGGGGGTCGTGGGTGCGATCATTTTTGGTATTGGCAGTGTGTCGATCCTGGGTTGGCTACTTGGTGTGACCGAATTCCAAGGGCTCGTTTCAACCCCGCCCTCGATCGCGCCGGTCTTTATGCAGTTTGATCTTGAAGCGGCGCTGACGATGTCGATGGTGCCGATCATTTTGGCATTGCTCTTGGTGGATGTTTTTGACACGGCGGGCACTATGGTCGCAGTCTCGCAGCGCGCGGGACTACTTGATGATAAGGGAAAATTGCCCAACCTGCGGCCGGCGTTATTGGCTGACTCTGGTGCGACGGCGGTTGGTGCAATGCTGGGCACCTCATCGACCACCAGCTTTATTGAGAGCGCGGCTGGCGTCGAAGCCGGTGGGCGCTCGGGGCTGACCGCTGTTGTCGTTGGCGTTCTGTTTTTGTGCTGTTTGTTTTTCGCACCCTTGGCGCAAAGCATTCCGGCCTATGCAACCTCGGCCGCTCTGCTATTCGTTGCGTGTTTGATGGTGAGTAGCCTTAAAGAGATTGATTGGACTCAGATACCGGAATATGTGCCGGCTGTGGTGGGGGCGCTCGCGATGCCACTAACCTTCTCGATCGCGGATGGCATTGGACTGGCGTTTATCACTTACGCTCTCATCCGGATCGGGTCTTTTGAGTTTAAAGCGGCCGATGCTGCAAGCTTTGTAATTGCGGGAATCTTCCTGTTGAAATATCTGCTGCTTTAGGTCGGGCGGTTTGTAGCGATGCGGGTTGATTAGATGGGTTCCGGAGGCAGGGTGAGTGACGATGCTTTGAAGATGTCTGGACAATCCTTTTTGCTGGGTAGCCAGCATGCGTTGGCAGCGGTGGGCGGGATTATTGCCGCGCCGCTCATTATCGCAATGGGCATGGGCTTATCTGCAAGTCAGACCAGTTATTTGATTAGTGCGGCATTGGTCATTTCAGGCCTGGCAACCGTCCTGCAGATTGTGCGAGTTGGGCCCTTGGGCTCAGGCCTTTTAAGTCTTCAAGGCACGAGCTTTGCCTTCGTTGGTCCTCTCGTTTTTCTCTATCATGGGCTTGCAGAGAACCACTCCAGTGACGAGGCGCTCGGGATCCTGTTTGGTTCAGCCTTGGTTTGCGCGGGCGTGATGATCGTGCTGACGACCTTTGTAAAGACCCTAAGGCAGCTTATCACCAGTAACGTGTCGGGCTTGACCTTGGTGCTGATTGGCGGATCTCTGATGGAGATGACTGCCCTGAGTCTGTTTGATACCTATACCGGCGCGGCGGCGCCCGGATCGTTCTTGTGGGTGTGTGGCATTACGCTGGTTACCCTGCTTGGGTTGACGCTTGCGCCGCGTTTACGAATGGTCGCGATTTTAGTCGGTTTGGTCTTTGGGACGTTAGCGGCGAGCTTCTTTGGGTGGGTTGATGCTGCGTCACTCAACGTCTCTAGCGCGCTCTTCCTGCCGAAGCTAATGCCCTTTGGGTTTGGCATTGATTGGACGGTGGTTGTGATTTTGTTTCCGATTTTTTTAGTCTCTGCAACGGAAAGTATCGGAGATCTCACTGCGACCAATGCGCTTTCAGGCCATCCTTATGGGGATGCAGCATACTGGTATCGTCTTCGCGGGGGCCTGATGGGGGACGCCATGAATTCTGGTTTGGCGAGCATCTTTGGCGCGTTTCCCAACACAACCTTTAGCCAAAATAACGGGTTAATCCGATTGTCGGGTGAGTCTCGCCCGACAATCGGATTGTATGCGGCAGCGTTACTGTGCCTGCTTGGACTCATGCCCATCCTGGCAGAGGCCATTCAATTGATTCCGGAACCAGTGATCAGCACGGTGACGTTTATTCTGTTTAGCTTGGTAGCTTGGGCAGGCCTACAAGTGTTTAAGAGCAACGCCCGTTCTTGGCGCTGCGGTTCAATTTTTATAGGAGGGCTGATCGGTGGTTATTGGGTCGCGGACAGCGTTGATACCTGGACCGTGCTGCCGGCGCTGTTGATTCAGGTTTTAGCGTTCCCAGTTTCGAACGGCGCATTCATAGGGCTCTTGCTGGAGGCGATACTACCCGGTCAAACCCGCGCACCGAATGCGCGCTAAGTTATCGCGGGGCATGGTGATTATGCCAATGGCGGGCGATGTCGACTCGGCGTGCCACCCAAACGGATGGGTGCTGCGTAAGATAGTCCAGAAATCGTTTTAAGGCTTGGATTCTGCCCGGTTTGCCGATAATCCTGGGATGCAAGCCGATTGAAAGCATTTTGGGCATGTCTTGACCTTCCATGTAAAGGCAGTCGAAGGCATCTTTCAAGTAGGTATAAAACTGATCCCCGGCGTTAAACCCTTGAACCGCGTTGAACCGCATATCGTTGACGTCCAGAGTGTACGGAACCACTAAATGAGGCCCGCGGGGACCGGATAGCCAATAGGGTAAATCGTCGGCGTACGAGTCGCTGTCATACAGGAAGTGATCGTGCTCCAGAATAAGGCGTCGGGTGTTGGGACTGTCTCGGCCGGTATACCAGCCAAAGGGTTTCTCGCCTGTTAAGTGTTCCTGCAATTCAATGGCGCGCCCAATGTGTTCGCGCTCCAGCGCCTCTGGGATCTGCTGATAATCTAGCCAGCGATAACCATGGCAGGCGATTTCCCAGTCAGCTTTGAGCATCGCTTCAACCGCAGGTTGGTTGCGAGACAGCGCGAGCGCAACGCCGAACACGGTAATGGGTAATTGATAGGCTTGAAATAGGCGGTGCAACCGCCAAAATCCAGCACGCGAGCCATATTCGTAAAGTGACTCGACGGATAGGTGCCGATCCTTATAGGCTGCTGCGCCGACGATTTCCGAGAGGAATGTTTCGGAGTGTGGGTCGCCATCGAGTACGTTGCGCTCGCCACCTTCCTCATAATTGATTACAAATTGCACTGCGATTCGAGCCTTGCCGGGCCAGTTTGCACTCGGCGGCTGCGCGCCGTACCCCTCAAAATCACGCATGCGGTTTTTCTCCCAGTTAGTTGATCGTCCGTTAGCGGGATCGATGCCGGTATTGTAGCCAGCGCTTGCGTCTACGACTAGAATACTGGCTCGTCGTTTATGAACAAAAAGAGATCGCGTATGGTCCGTCGTTGGATTCGATTTGGTCTGATAAGCTTTTTGCTGGGGTGGGCCTTGTCGCAGCCCGCGCAGGCAAATGAGGCATTTTCGCAATGGTTCGAAGATTTCAAGGCGTCCGCCACCGACGCTGAGCTCCATGATTTTCTTTACAGCATGCCGAAAGGTGGTGACCTCCATCAGCATCTATCCGGCTCTATTTTTTCAGAATGGTGGTGGCAGCTAGCCCTTGGCGCGCCAGCCCGCGGTGAGGTGTTTTTTACGCGACTTCGATTGGGTAATTGTTCGCCAATTGGTGCCGCTTCGGGCCACAAGCAGCTCCTATTTCAAACGATCAGTCAGTATCGATATGATCGGCTAGCGGCCTGTGAGCAGGGCTTGTTTACGAAGCTTGCAGAATTGAGCCCGGCCGAGCAGCAGGCTTGGATGAATAGTGTTCGGCTTGATCAGGCGTCCGAGGGGCGCGATGAATTCTTTGAAACCCATTGGCAGCGCCTGGGTGATGTCATCGCAAATCCTTGGATCATGGCCGAGGCTTTGGCACTGCACATAAAAGCTTTTGCAGATGAGGGCTTGGTGTATTTGGAACCCCAGATCACCTTAATGGGCTACCGTGATCAAACAGGACTTGCGATAACCTCCGCCCAGGCGGCATCGATTTTTCGCGCGCGGCTGAACCAATCGGATGTGGTGGATACCGATGTCACGCTAAGATTTCAGCAATCTATTTTGCGGTTCCTGCCGAATGCGGAGGCAGAACTGGTGCGCGCTTATCAAATAGTATCGGACGAACCCGAGTGGGTTGGCGTTAACATGGTGGGTCGCGAAGATGATGATCGAGGTCATCCGTTAAGGTTTCTAGAAACCCTTCGGGGTTTAAGGCAACAATATCCAAATGTTCGGCTCTCTATTCATGCCGGCGAGGTCGATGAGCCGAATTACCACGTTCGCGACACTTTGCTGCTTGGTGCCGACCGGATTGGCCACGGTTTGAATTTGATCAGTGATCCCCAAACACTCGTTCAAATGCGGCATGGCCCTTATTTGGTTGAGATCAATCTGATCAGCAATCTCCTCTTGGAGTATGTTTCAGATTTTAGTCAGCATCCCTTTCCTGAGTATCTGCGGCTTGGCGTACCGGTAACATTGGCGACGGATGACCGCGGCATGTGGGATTCGACGATGACGGATGAATATTTTGTCGCGGTGAAAGCGTTTAATTTGAGTTGGGATGAGCTTCGTCTGCTGATCAAAAATTCGATTCAGTACAGCTTTTTAGCACCAGAGCCGAAATTAACGCTGTTGAAGGCGTTGGATGCGCGTTTTACGGTGTTCGAAAAACATTGGCAAGCTCAGGATCCGAAGGAGCTCGGAGCCCTCAAAACGAGTCCGAAACGGGGTTTTATGTGCAGAAACTACGATCTTTGCGAAGGAGGATAGTGCACATTGGCGGTAAATCTGTAAAAATAAGGGGGTGGAACAATCACTTTCCGAAAAATGAGGGTGCGTTAAGCGAGGCCGCGATCGGGGTTCTGACAGGAGCGTTATAACGGAAAATCGGTGCGCTTTCCCCAGCCGCTTAATCGGGCTAATGGGGTGGTAGCGATAGATTCGAGCAAAAAGGTGCCCAATGCGGGCCGGCGCTTTGCGCAATCCTGGGTCGTTGACTGGTTGTGTTGAAGTGAGTGTGTTTATTAGTTGGAGCGGCAAAGTGTGCGTGTTGTACTGGTATTAATGATTTAACTCAATGAGGATCCTTATGAAATTGGAAAATTTGAAGGTCGCAGGACTGCTGGTGCTGTCCATTGGCGCACTGGGTTTTAATCCAGTATGGGCCGAATCCGACATGGAAGAAGTCGTTGTTAAAGGCGATTTGGGCAGTTTGCCTGGCGAACGGGTTGAATCGATATTTGGATTCGAGAAGTCGATCCTGGACACGCCGCGTTCTGCGTCGACCATCAGTGAAGAAATGATGGACCGGTTTAATATGCAGGATATCGACGAATTGGTCGTGCTTGCGCCGGGTACCTTCACGCAATCGTTTTTTGGCGTCGCGGGTTCCTTGGATGTTCGTGGCACAGCCGGCGAGACCTACTTTCGAGGCATTAGACGACTTGATACCCCCGGTAACTACCCTACGCCGATTGGCGCGTCCGACCGAGTTGACATCGTTCGTGGGCCAGCGTCTCCAATTATGGGGCCTTCTAAGATTGGCGGTTACCTAAACTTCAATCCGAAGTCAGCGCGAATCGAAGCAACCGGAAGCTATATTGAAGAACGGGTAGGCGAGCTATCCTATTCTGGCGGTAGTTGGGACCGAAGCGTTTTGACGGCAGAAGTCGGTGGCCCTGCGGAGTTTGGCGGCAAGCCCTTAGGCTACTACGTTTATGGCGAGGTCGAGCATTCCGGTAGTTTTTATACGAATGCACCTGGTGTGAATCAATCCTTGGTGCAAGCCAGCTTTGATATGGATCTGAGCGATACGGTCCGACTTCAGTTCGGGGGGATGCTGCATGATTACCAGGGCTCGCAAAATGCGGGTTGGAACCGTTTAACTCAGGACCTGATTGATACGGGAACGTACATCACAGGGACGCCAATTCCGTTAGATACCTCAGGTGACGGCTTCATCTCACACGATGAATACTATGCAGGGGATGTGAATCCGTTTGCGTTATATGCGTTTTTTGGTCAGAAGGATATTGACCTGGCCACCCTCAGCGACGCCTCTTTCGGATACGACTACGAAAATTCAAACCTAATTTTACAAAACGTTGGCACGGCGAAGCTACCCATGTCGTCAACGCTGATCGCGGCAGACGATTTGTTAGAAAATAAGGTAACAACGTTGTATTTCGATGTTGATATGTCACTCGCGAATGACTGGACACTGACCAACAAGTTGTTCTACGAAGACTATGAAAATTTGAACGAAAATGCTTATGGGTTTTCGCAATTCCATGATGCGTCTGTCATTGAAGAGCAACTCATCTTATCTCGCGTTTTTGAAGGAGATGCATTGACCACCTCGGTTCAAATCTCGCCTTCTATTCGGCAAACAAAGTTTGAACATGGTGATGACTACTATAATGAGTATTTCAGTCGTCGCGACCTGACAGGTCCTTCTACGGCGCTGGATCGTCGGGTGTTGTCAACGCGAATCGACGCGGAATACAGTGAATACTACGTCGGCGAATACACTGACGTGGGTTTTGGTGTGATGGTGGATTTATCGCACCAATCGGGATTGTCTGTGTTGTTGGGTGCTCGATACGACACAATCGATATGGAAGTCATGACGCCTGACGGCAAGACTCAATCTGACTCAGCGTTCACCTCGTCTGAAGGTGGCGTCGATGTCGCTGTGAACAGTGCATCTGATGATCCAAGCGGCGTCTCTTGGTCAGCGAGTGTAAGCTGGGCGACGCCTATGGGGCTTGTGCCCTATGTCACGGCGTCAGAGCAAAGCACCGTCATTGCCGGGCAGGGCGCGGAGCTTCAGGTTGGTAACGTTTTTACTAATAATGCCTTTGGAAGTTCAGAGTTGATGGAGTTCGGTATCAAAGGCAGTTTGCTTGACGATCGTCTGTACTTTGCGCTGTCATCGTATGAAATGGAACGCACCGACTTTAATGCCCAGTCAATCACGGTGAACCAGGCGGTTAAAACTGACGGTACCGAGTTTGAATTGCGTTGGGTCGTCAGCGAGAAATTCTTGATGACTTTAGGGTATAGCAACATGGAAGCTCTGATGTTGGCCACCCTTGCCGCAGGGAATGAATTTTCGTTTCTCGGACAGGCGGATTTGCCTTTGATCGACCCAACCTTGTTGTGGGGTGGTCAAGTAGGTGGCTTGATCGATGTTGCCCCCAGTAAAGGGGTTAGAGCGGGCATGCCAGAGACCATTATGTCGGTCACAGCCAGCTATAACTTTGGTAACGGTATGGCAGTCAGCGGCAGTGTAGTTGACGTCGATTCAGTGGCCTCAGGTCAGTCTTTCGCGGTAACCTTGCCAGCTTATACACTGGTGAATTTAAGCTTAAGCTATGATGCAGAAGATTGGTCATTGATCGTTGCGGCGAAAAACGTAACGGATGAGCGTTACTTCAGAGCGAATTTCCCAGACCTGTTTGGTACTACGGTTGTTCTTCCTGAACTGCCACGGCACTATCAGGCGAAATTGTCTTATCGTTTCTAAGGAATGGGTAAGATCAAGGAAAGGGCGCTCAGCGCCCTTTTTTTTGGCTGTGATTTGAGAGCTGGGGTCGGGTCCGGTAATTTGAATCAAGTAAGATCCGCCGAGATGTGTGAGTCCCAAAAGTAGCAGATGTTTTAAAATTGTACGGTCTAACGGGCTGCTTGCGTTGACGGTTTCAGGTGGACCTTTGAGCGCATTGAAAAGGAGAGAACGACGTGTTGAAGCAATGTTTACAAAAAAGTTGTGTGATCGCGGTGGCGGTTTTGATGAGTTTGGCCGCGGCAGCAGAGCAGCCCGTCCCAGTTAAAGTGGTGGTGGTAACCATGTTTGAAGTGGGCGCGGATGAGGGCGATCGTGCAGGTGAGTTTCAGCTCTGGAAGGAGCGCCGTAACCTAACCCAGACCTTTCCTTTCATGGGCTATCGCGATCTATATTTGGATCCTGATAAAGGGCTCTTGGTGTTGGTCACAGGTATTGGCACCGCCCGGTCGGCGGCCGCCATCATGGCCCTTGGTATGGATCCCCGGTTTGATTTAACTAAGAGTTATTGGCTGGTTGCCGGTATCGCAGGCTTCGATCCGGAAGAGGCCTCAATCGGTTCCGCGGCCTGGGCGGAATACTTGGTCGATGGGGATCTTTCCCATGAAATTGATGCCCGTGAAATTCCGGAAGACTGGCCCTTCGGTTATTTTGCGCGGTACACCAAGCGCCCCTTTGATACGGACAAGCCTGCCCCGACGGGAGAAATGTATCAGCTCAATACGGGCTTAGTGGATTGGGCCTTCCAGCAAACGAAAAATCTGAGCTTGCCGGATACCGATGCCCACGCCAAAGCGCATCGCGCCCTGTACACGGAGCATGTTAATGCCAGGCGCCCACCCTTTGTTTTGAAAGGCGACCATGTCGCGGCCTTAACCTTTTGGCATGGTGCTTTGATGAATGATTGGGCCAATCAATGGGTTGATTATTGGACGGAAGGGCGCGGCGAGTTTGTCTCATCGGCGATGGAGGATACCGGGACCTATTTATCCCTCAGCTGGCTCAATCGAGTTGGTCGGGTGGACGTCTCTAGATTGCTGGTGCTCAGAACGGCCAGTAACTATACGATGCCACCACCCGGGATAACGGCGGCCGAGAATCTTTTAGCAGAAAATAAAGGTTACTCTGGTCTTGCGATTGCGGTGGAGTCTGCATACCTTGTTGCGTCAACCGTGGTTGACGAGCTTATTAGGGGATGGGATGTCTATGAGCATCAGTTGCCCCGCTTGGATGACGAGGAGGGGCTCCGATGAACGCTTTAATCGAGCGGTTACCCAAAGTTGAACTGCACCTGCACATTGAAGGCACCCTGGAACCTGAGCTAATGCTTGCGCTCGCCGAACGCAATCAGATCGCATTACCGTACAAAAGCCTGAGTGCGGTGCAAGCGGCCTATCATTTTGATGACCTGCAAAGCTTTCTTAACTTGTACTACCTTGGCGCCAGTGTTTTGGTGACTGAAAACGACTTTTATGAATTGATGTCGCAATATCTCAGTCGAGCCTGTGCGCAAAATATTGTGCATGCAGAAGTCATGTTCGACCCCCAAACCCATCTCCAAAGAGGGATTGGTTTTGAGGTGTTCATGTCGGGGTTCGTAAGGGCGATCGAGGAGGCTAAAGCGCAATGGGGTTTAAGCGTCTACCTGATTCTTTGCTTTCTACGAGATCAGTCCCAAACGGCTGCGCTTGAAACGTTAACGCTGGCAATACCGTTTAAGCATCAAATCGCGGCGGTGGGTCTCGATAGTGCTGAAATAGGTCATCCGCCGAGCAAATTTGAAGCTGCATTCGATGCTGCTCGCAAATCAGGTTATCACTTAGTCGCCCATGCCGGCGAAGAAGGCGGACCCGCCATGATCGAAGAGGCCTTAGATGTGCTGTGTGTTGAACGGATTGATCATGGCGTTCAATGTATTCAGGACGCGGTATTGCGCAAGCGGTTGGTGAAAGATCAAATTCCGTTGACGGTTTGTCCCCTGTCTAATGTCAAACTCCGAGTATTTGACCAGATGGCGCAGCACCCAATCTTGGACCTTTTGGCAGAAGGTTTATGCGTGACGGTGAATTCCGATGACCCCGCGTATTTCGGGGGGTATTTGACCGAGAACTTTTTGGCGCTGGACGCGGCCTTGGGCTTATCTGAAAAAGGGTTCCGGCAATTACTTGCCAACGGTGTTCGAAGCAGCTTCTTGCCCGAGGCGGAGCAAGCACGCTTAATCGATCAACTTTGGTAATCACCAAATGCTTTTAGGCCATGGATGCCACCATTCGGATAATGTAAAAAGAGTAAATGTTGGAACCAGCCGGTTGTTTCAAAGGCGTCAAAGTGGTGGTAGGTATCGGGTTTGAGGGCTTGAAAGGGTAACAAGGGTTGCCAATGGGTGCTTTGGCTTTGGTCTAGTCGAATGATGAGTGCATCGGGCCACGACTCATTGATCTCTGCATAATGTCGGCCTTGCATATAGGCCTGAAAGTCATCTGGAACCACCCGCTGACCATTTTCCAGCTGTACCGACCATTGCGGTATCGATTGCATACTGTCCGTGAGGTCGTGCTCTGGGGCCAAGCCAAATAGATGGCAAGATAGCGGCGCGTTTAATCGATGCAAGTAGGTATCAACCACAAAGGCTTGTAGCGCGATGGGTTGATTAAAGCTAAAGACAGCTTGTTCCCCAAAGCCGGAACGAGCCGACTCCCAACCCTTCATATGATTCTCGAGCCGATTGCCAAAGACGGCGTCCTGAGGGTGCCCGTAATGGTCATTGGAAACATGACTAATGCTTGCCTGCTCAAGGAGATTGATGGGCGTCACGGGATTGGTTACGGCCTCACCAAAGAGCGCGATCCTCGCAATCCCGCCCTCTTGGTGGCATAGCACTCGGCAGCGCTCGGCTTGGGTGGGTGGAATTCTAAACTGGTGAGGTTCATTCGGGCGCAAAGTCTGATGCGACAGCACAATGACTTGGTCATCTGCGTCCTCAAGAATCACGGTCACTTCCGGCACATGATTGCCGGTGAACCACCGGGTATCGATATCGATCTGGGTCACCACACTACGAGTTTTGAGTCCCAAGCACAGGAAGTGACCGGCATTGGGCCGGAAACGAAAGAGCTGCTCCGCCGGGTGGGTCTCGGTACCGAGGTGTCGGTCCGTTTCAAATCCCCAATATTGCGCGCCCATATGAGTGAACTGACCCTGTCGGTCGGGTGGGGTGATCGCTTGAACCACCTCATGAGGGTTCGTGAAAGAGGAGTCACTGTACTCGATCAGAAAGCTTTCCAGTGCGTTCATGGTCGTATCTCAATCGGTTGGTGTAATGTCACTTCATCGCAATTAGGGGTGTCCCCGTCCGCATCGACAACCAGAAAGTCCCCGGCTTCGTTGAGGGCGACATTATAATGATGCCAGGTGCCGGGATGATAATTGACGCCCTGGCCTGGCTGACCAATAAAAGCTCGAATGCGGCTCTCGAGCAAGGGCCCAGCGGGTGCCACAACAATGAGGTAAGGCGACTGACCGAGCGGAATGAAAGCTTGGCTGGTTAGCGGATGACGTTCTAGGGCATGGACTTTGCGCGGTAACTGCCAAGCCTCACTGCGAAAAATACTGATGCAGGGCGTGAGGCCCTCGGCCTTGAGCGCAAGGTTGGCCAAGTTATTAAATCGCACGGTATGGCCTTCGTTGATCGAGCGGATATCCGTGCAGCTCTCTGCAGAAAGAAGGTCGCCAAACGGTAAAAAAGTCTCGTGGGTGAGCGGTTCAGGGTTGAGGAAAGGAACTTTCATAGGATGGATTGCTCAATTTAATACCAGTTTATGGCCAATCATAACGTCAGTTTGACATTGGGTGGCAGCGATTGAGGTTGAGCGTATTAAATGCCCAAGTCCAATAAATTATAATCCTTAATGACGGGTCTTACGGCTTCATCCCAGGTAATCGTATGGGCCTTGAGCGGTGCATACGCATACGAGGACTCATTCGGTCGGTGTTGGGCTCTTGCTGAGATGCCATACCCGATCATTTTGGCGCGCTCAAAAATGCGTTCAGAATCGTAAACAGTTGCCGGACTGTGGATGCCGTTTCCGATCGAACCGAAGACAGAGCTTCGCCGATGAAAACCAAAATTGAGAGTCACTCGAGGCTTGCTTGAGGTATTCGCAAAGCTGCCGTGCACGGCTTGTCGATTACAGATTGCCACGTCGCCTGGCGCACACATCATGGGGACGGCGTTAGTGAGTCGATCAGAACCTGCATCCAACATCATTTTTTTGATATCTGCCGGTCCAGTGTGGGAGCCGGGGACGACCCAAAGGCCATTTTCCGCATCGCTCCCGTAAAGCTGCGCCATAAAATTAAAGCCATGGGTCCCTTCATCGAAATCAGGCCGGTCCCATTGTGTGGTGCCATCTTGGTGCCAGGCAACCGAGCCGCCGAGATGGGGATGCTTGAGCCAAATGGCCTCGTTGAAGGGGGTAAAGTCGGATCCATTGACAGCCTCGGCTACGGCCAATAATTGGGGATGGCCATAAAGGCGGAGACAGGCATCTGAAAATTGCAGTGAGCCCAATATAATTTGCAAGACATGATCCGGCGCATCGCTTGGAGGTTGAGGCTCATGCATTTTGACTGGATGGCGTCCCTGATTTTTACTCGTGCCGCCTACAGGATCGCTTAAAGGGGCAACCCAGCCAAAATTTTTGCCGGCTAGGTCTTGCCCAAGCGCCGCGTGACCGTTTTGATCAACGGTGGCTTTTGGCGACGCAGGGGCGCGTTTTTGAATGGCTTGAATGTCGGCTTCAAGCTCGCTCAGTTCCTGATTGTCTAGGACGCCCTCGAAAACATAGAACCCGAGTGCTTTATATTGATCTAAGATGTGTGAATCGAGGCGACCTTGTGCATCTAGCTTCAGCGGGCCGCGGTTACCTAATTGCAGGGCTTTGGCTGCGCCGTGTTCTTGGTACTGACGAAGATCGTCATTATTAGGGGTTAGGGTTTGAGGTTCCTGTTCATTCATAGTTATTAGCCCTTAAAGGATTGGCCGCTGCCGGTCTAACCGATGACGTTCTACCGGGGATTTCATGCACCTTAATGATCGTGATCGTGATCGTGATCGTGATCGTGATCGTGATGGTCATGACCGTGGGGGCGTGCTTGGAGTTCAAGTATTCGATGCTCGAGAGCGCTTGTCTCGAGCAGTGCGTTGTCCTGAAGCAGCTGTGTGAGCGCATTTTGAAAGCAGTCAAAGTAAGCGTAATTTTGATCGGTTTGACCCAGATTCTCAGTTTCCCAGTGCGTGATGGCTCGAATTAAGTAAACGCGAAAAGTGTCTCTGTCGAAATATCCTTGTTGATACATGGCTTCGGCAATGCCGAACAAGCGGTTTTGCCAAGGCGCCTCGAATATTATTTCGCCATTGCTCATGGGCGGTGCGGTTTCACCGTGTAACTCGAGATCGGTCATGATGGGGGCTCGATTGCCGCGACGCCGATCATTGCATCTCGAGTAATCAGCTCAGCTAACGCCGTTTCATCTAGGTCTTCGGTGCCAGCAGGGCGCAGCGGCAGCACCAGATATCGAATCTCAGCAGAGGAATCCCAGACCTTGATACTTGTGGTCTCGGGCAAGGTTAGTCCCATCTCCGTCAGCACCTTGCGCGGCTCTCGAACGATTCTTGAGCGATACCCGGGGTCCTTGTACCAGCGTGGGGGTAAGCCAAGAACCGCCCAAGGATAACAAGAACACAGGGTGCAAACGACAACATGGTGAACCGACTCGGAGCAGGCTTTGACGATCAGCTTGTCGACCTGTCCACCCTCAAAACCATACTCTTGAACGATGGTTGTCGCATCTTCGAGCAAGCGTGCCTTAAAACTCTGATCAACCCAGGCGCGTGCCACTAACTTGGCGCCGTTCATCGGCCCGACCTGTTCAGAAAAAGTGGTTAAGACTGTATCGATGGCTTCACTGGTCAATAATTTTTTTTCGATTAGCAACGTTTCGATGGCTTCGGTGCGAAGACTTTGCGGAGAAGGCTGATCACTCATAGGATTGTCTCGATTAAGCTAAGGTAGGGCTCAAATAAATCCAAGTTAAGCTCAAAGGCCTCTGAAAAACCGAGGTCCAGGCTATTGAAAGTAACCGTGTAAAGGTATTGTGATTGCTCGCCATGACCGTGGGCTCGGAGATCGGGATAAGGCCATAGCCCCTGGCACGCCGTGATTAAGCCTTCTTTGTTCCGAGCGTAACCGGGCAGCCGGGTATGACCTAGGGGCGATGCTTGAACAGTATGAACAGGGTCGCCTACTTTAAACCAAGGTGGGTCGCCTACCGGATTGCGTTTGGCCGGAATACCCGTTGCTTGGATTTTAGTTCGGCTAGGTCGCGCTGCGATGAGATCATCGGGGCCTGCTCCTAACTGAGCGGCGCGCTCGGTGATTTCAGCCGTTGTCAGAATGCCGGCTTCGACAAACAAGGTTTCAACCGCCCCGAGCCAGCGGCCATAGTAACCGTGCTCGAGGTAGGCTTTTGGATCAATCCGTTCAACGGCATGCCGGAATTGATCGATGTTGGTGTAGGCGCCCGCTTGGGCTGATGCTCGAACCATGGTGAAAACGGTGGCTTCCCAGCGGTCTTTAAATACTGGCTCATTGCGGTGATACCCCAGCGTGCTATGGCCGGATTGTCCGCCTAGATCATGAATACCATCCATGAGTTTGCGCCCTCAAATTAGTTCGATGAGTTTGAAGCCATTAATCAGCATTGGCAAGATGTGCTCTAAACCCTGCTGGTAGGCCGTGCTCGATTTTTAGTCGAAAGACTTAGTGTCCCGATCAGAGGACGCGCGCTAAGCCTGCACCCTTCAATAGCGTCAATCTTTTCGGCAGTCGTACGTGCGCAAAGATGCCCGGCCTTTGCATCTGATTTTTGAGCGTCTTTACTAGGCATCGGCTGGGTCATTAAACATTAAGTCTAAGTGGGCCTTGGGCAGTGGCTTGGATAACTTAGAGACGAGTACGGTTAAAAGCACCGAGGCAATCTCTCCCATCACGGCGCAGGAGTAGGGATTCGGGCCTTCTTCATAAAGCCATAGCGCAGGCAGATAGGCGAAGGTGCCAACAAGCCATTGCGGATCAATCAATTGTGCGTGCGCGACGATAAAGATCGCAAAACCACCTAGGAGGCCCGCAACGGCGCCCGCCAACGTCACGCCGCGCCAGAGCGCGCCCACAACCAGAGGGCCGGCAAAGGCAGCCATCATGCCGCCAACGCCAATCCAGACGATTAAAGACACGTTCACATCCATTAAAGACCACGCCATGATCATGCAGATGAGTAGCACCCCGACGGTTGAAACGCGAGAAATCAGTAGAATTCTGCGATCCAGCCGTTCTGGATCAATATCTGGATGGAACATAGGAACAAATGTTCGGCGATAGAGGTCGTTCGCAATGATTTGAGAGGACGACACAACGAGGCCGTCGGCGGTACTCATAACGGCCGATAGGACGCCAATACCAATGAGCGCGGCAAGCCAGGTGGGAAAAATTTCGATAAATAGGAGCGGTAGCGCCTGATTGGGATTAGCACCTTCTGCATACAATGCGTCGCCAAAATAGGCGCGGGCGAGCAATCCGCCAAGCCCAAGCATGCCCAGCATTAAGCCAAACAGGGCGGCGAGCTTAACAAATTGGAATCGGTCTTGAGTGGAATCCAGGGCCCACAGTTTGTTGCCTAAATGCGGTAGCAGGCCAAGGGGCATGTGCGCAAAGGCAATAACGAAGATCGACCACCAGGAATGATAAAGCGGTGTGCTGGGATTGAGCGCCGTGGCGAGGTTCGGGTCTTGGGCCTCCAGGTTGTCCACAAGGGCAAATAGGCCGCCATCGATGCCGTAACCCATAAGCGTTAGACCAATCACGAGAACAGCCAGAATCAGCATCAGTGCGCCTTGAAAGCCGTCGGTCAGGATGTCCGCATGCGCGCCGCCTAAAACCACGTAAAACAATAAAACAAGCGTTGTAATCCCGAGGGCCCACTCGGCGTCAAGACCAAGCATAATTTCAAACATGACCACGCCTGACACGAGCTGTCCAGCGAGATAGAAAAATAGAACCAAGGACAACAAGGACACGGCCAGTCGCATGAATTCTGATTGATAGCGGTCGCCAAGATACTCTGGAATCGATCGGTTACCAAAGCGATTGCCGGATGTTGCGATCAGCCGCATCGAGATCAAAATGCCGACATAAACCCCAATGGGATAGAGGAAATTGCCCCAATTTGCCGCCAGCCCCCACTCGTAACTAAGCGCCGGGCTGCCTAAAAACGTTGCACCACTGGCAGTTGAGGCGGCGAATGCCAACGCAAGGAAAAAGGGTCCATAAGCGCCGCGAGCCGTTGCGAAATCGTCGGCATGTTTGATTTTGCGTTGAGCATATAGGCCGATCCCGACCATGAGGGCGATGTACAGCCCTAAAAATAGCCAAGACCATTCGGTTAAGTTCATGGTGGCCTCCTTTTCCCAGATTCAAACATGTTTGAAGCTTTGATGGAAATCTGAGGTTTTGGTGTAAACCAAGAAGGACTTCGTTAGGGACAGTGTGGGGTGCTGGGGATTGAGCTTGCGGCCTTGATTTACGCTTGCGAAAGCGTTTCTAAAAGCGGCTGTTTTGGGCGCCGAGGTGGATTAAGCCTGCGCGCATCATGTTGCCCATAATCAACTCGGTTATTGCAGCGGTGGAACACTACGACATTGATCGCGTAGGCGTGATAAACGGGAGTGATGGGCCTTGATCTGATGCTAGACGAGATCTGACGAAAGGATCATGATTAAGGTATCAGGGAGTTTCACCTATGTTCGAAAGTACCTCCAAGCGTTGGATTGTTTGCCTCACCCTCAGCTTAAGTTTTGTGTCTGGGTTGAATGCCAAGCCCGGTGCCCAAGAGGTCATAGGCGAATTGGACCGTATTCCGATGCACCGCATATCGGTTGAAACCCGTTCTCATGCGGCTGTCGATGTCAAAATAGACGGCCGTGTTACCGAAGCTGTCTGGGAGGATCTTCCTTCCTTTGACAATATGATTGTGGCAGTGCCAGGGACCGGGGAGCCGGGTGGCTACCCAACCGATATACGCGTTTTTGCGACCGAAAAAGGCTTTTTTGTTTCCGCTGTGATGCAACAACCGGTCCGATCTTTGGTTAAAAGGTTGACCCCTCGGGATCAGTTCATCGATCGAGACACCTTTGGGTTTACCTTGGATACCACTGGCGCCGGGTTGTTTGCCTATTGGTTTATTGTTGCCCTGGGCGACGCTGTCATGGATGGCAAAGTGCTTCCGGAGCGGCGTTATACCAATGATTGGGATGGTCCTTGGATTGGAAAGTCCGCAATCACCGAGAACGGCTGGAGTGTTGAGCTTTATCTGCCTTGGTCCATGATGAATTTGCCTGAATCAGATGTCTTAAGAACAATCGGGTTTGCTGCGAGTCGTCAGATTTCGAGTGAAAACGAACGCTATCAATGGCCAGGTCATTCATATTCCTCTCCCCAGTTTGTGACCGCGCTCAACGAGATGCAGTTGCAGGGCGTTGAGCCTCGCATGCAATGGAGCTTGATCCCGTTTCTATCCGGAACGATCGATGACGCGCGAGATGAAAAAACGGCTCGCGCTGGTGTTGATATTACCTGGCAGCCCAACAGCTTAGTGTCGGTCAACGCCACCTTGAACCCGGATTTTGGGGCGGTTGAGGCCGATGATGTTGTTCTGAATCTGACGGCGCTTGAGACGTTTTTCCCTGAGAAGCGATTATTTTTTTTGGAAGGTAGCGAGGTGTTTGAAACAACGCCGAGAGCAAATTCAGGTAATAGTTTGCGCGAAACGACCAATGAAAATTTTGCCACGACCTCTCGGCGGGTTTTCGTGACCGATTTTATGCCGGCACCCATTAGTCTACTCAATACCCGGCGCATCGGGGGAACAGCCAATCAAGTCGACGTCCCACAGGCGATCGCGCCTGCTCGCGGGGAGCGGAATTTACCAACGAACCTTTTGGGTGCGGTGAAGCTTACCGGTGGCGCCAATGGCTTTCGCTATGGTGCGATGACAGCCATTGAGGATGAGGTCTCATGGCGTGCAACAGATGTTTTAGGCCGTGATCAAAAGATCATCGATGCCGGTCGTGATTTCAGCGTTTTGAGGCTCCTGTATGAGCGAAAGAATGAGAGCCGGCTGGGTTTAGGTTATCTTGGCACCCAAGTTGTTGGGCCGCGGTACGAGGCCACCGTGCACGGACTCGACGTGCACTATGGCTTGGGTAGCGGGCTTTTCGGTTTGGATTTGCAGCTGGTTCAAAGTGACCGGGCCGCGGAAACTGGCCGAGGCGGCGTGCTCGACGTGCGTTATGCCGCGAGTTCTGCGATTCAGCATAAATTTGAATTTGAATATTTTGATTCGAAGGTCAACCTCAATGATCTAGGCTTTTTACGGCGCAATAATTATCGCGGTGGTCAGTACCTTTTAAGTTATGCGTATCCAAAGCCGGGGCGTTGGTTTCAGGCGGCGCGTGGAACACTTATTTTTCGGCATCAAGAGAACCTCACCGCAGGGCAGGTTGTCGATCAAGGTATCTTCTGGCGAAATACGTTGGTCTTGACGGGCCGCAATACCATTCGATCGGCGGTAGCGTATTTGCCTAGCCGGTATGAAGATCGCAACAGTCGAGGCAATGGCGCGTATAAAACGTCGGCTCGAATTTGGCTGAATGCTTTATGGGCAACGGACGCAAGCCAGCCACTGAGCTTTTCGACCAGCGTTGGCGGCCTGCAGGAAGACCTCGGCGACTGGACGCTCAATTTGACGGCAGGGGTCACCGCGCGGTTATCAGACAGCCTCTACTTTGACCTCGATGTGGCGTACAAGCGGCGAAAGGGCTGGGTGGTTTATCAGAATGGGCGCGAATTTGGCGCATTTGATGCCATCGACTTGCAACCAAGCTTTGATCTAAATTGGTTTTTAGCAGCAGGCCATCAAATCAAATTCAGTTTCCAATGGGCCGGTGTTAAGGCCTACGAAACGCAAGCTTACCGGATCCCTAGTGCGGATGGCGCGCTACAGCCTTCGGAGGGAGCAGCGGCGCCTCGAGATTTCACAGTCAGCCTTTTGACAACACAAGTCCGTTACCGTTGGGAAATTGCGCCCCTGACTGACTTCTATGTGGTTTACAATCGCGGTAATCAACTGCCCCCGACCGAAGCAGATGCCTTTGGAGACTTGTTGAGCGATGCGTTCCAGGACCCGGTCGTAAGCAGTCTAGTGGTTAAATTGCGTTATCGTTTTGGTGGTTGAGAGGACACGCGGTTCTTAATTTGAATCGCCGAACATGAGTAGAAAATCGTTGATCGGGAATCGAGTTGTTGAGGTTCTCGCGGTTTCATAAATCGTATTGAGCGAGCCGGAAGGCATGTCATCTTCTGCGCGATAGCCCATGGTCCAGTCTGGGAAAAAGCGCGCACTAATTTGATCTTCAAACAATATGCTCAGTACCTCATGCCGCGAGTCTGCTTGAATACGATTGTAGGTCGAGTTGATGGCACCAAGCGGACCTTCAATTAACTGCATAAAGTAGCCGTTGTGATACAAAAGGGCACCCGTCACAGAGGTGGCGGCATTGTTGCGGCGACAATGAATTAAGAGCTGGTCTAAGTCGTGTTCACTAAAGACGTCGATCGCTTTGCTGAGGTAGGTTTTACTCGCCAGATTTTGATGGTCATCGACAGCGGTTGAATTCCTCATGAACGCTAGGCTCCTCAGTCACACGGTTTCTGCTATCCCAATCAGCTGGGATGGTCTTGCGTTTCGGACGGTGAGTTTAGCAAAAAACGGATCCGAATCGTAATAAAGCAGCGTTCCTTCCAGAGCGAACCCGCCCGAGCGAGCAAGTCCTGTGCTATCTTTGTGGTTAAAGCAGAGAACTCGGTTGAGGAGAAAAGGCAATGGATATCAATCCGATGGCTGCGGGATTATCAAGGTCTCGTCTCGAGCGCATTACGGATCACCTGCAACGTAATTATATTGATACGGGAAAATTACCAGGCTGTCAGACCTTGGTTGCGCGCAAAGGTGTGATCGGCTACTTCTCCTCGCTGGGTCACGCAGATCTCGATGCACAAACGCCCGTTCAGGACGATACGATTTTCCGCATCTATTCAATGAGCAAGCCCGTGACCTCAGTGGCGCTTATGCAGTTATACGAGCGGGGACTGTTTCAACTCAATGACCCGATTTCACGGGTGATCCCGGAGTGGCGGGATATGATGGTTTATTCTGGCATTGGCGCAAATGACGCGAAAAACTTAGAGTCCCTCGCGTCGCCCGTGACGTTTCGGCACATTTTGAGTCATACCGCTGGGTTGTCTTATGGCAACGGTCACCATCCGGTGGATGAAATGTATCGCGACGCGGGCTTGGATCGGCATTCGGGAATGAGCCTTCAATCGTTTGTGGCGTCGCTCGGAGCGCTCCCGCTGCACTTTCAGCCCGGAAATGCTTGGTTGTACTCTTACGCAACCGATGTCTGTGGTTATTTGGTTGAGGCGCTCTCCGGACGCTCGCTGGGAGACTATTTGAGGGGGGAGATCTTTGAGCCCTTAGAGATGCACGATACGGGCTTTTATGTTCCGGAGGCGAAGGCCGCGCGCTTTGCGGCGAACTATCATCGTGGACCCGATAAAACTTTGGCGCTGATCGATGACCCGAGAACGAGCGATTATCTCAAGCCGCCGGTTTTCGAGTCTGGCGGAGGCGGCCTGGTGAGTACCAGTCAGGATTATTTAAATTTCTGCCAGATGTTGATCCAAGAGGGATGCTGGCGAGATCAGAGAATCTTGAGTCGCAGGACTCTCGCGCTGATGACGCAAAATCATTTGGGTGGTTATCGTGACTTAGCACAGATGGCGATGGGCAGTTTTTCTGAAACGGCCTATGAAGGCATCGGTTTCGGGCTGGGTTTCGCGTTGAATTTGAGTGAGGTGGCTTCAGGGCAGATTGGGGTAGGAGACTTTTATTGGGGAGGCGCAGCGTCAACGATTTTTTCAGTGGACCCAAGTGAGGAATTGGCCATCATCTTTATGACCCAGCTCATGCCGTCCTCGACCTTTAACTTTAGGGGCCAACTGAAGAACATTGTCTATGGCGCAATAGATGATTAGGATGAACGGGCATTTAATTTGCAGTTCAACAACAAGGGTAGGATCCAGTGGTGCCTGCCTGTCGGTAATAGCCGGCACCGGACCTTTCGTTTTCATGAATAAGGGGTAACTATGAGTCAGACGTTTAAAACTATCCGGTACGAGCCGGTGAAAAACGGTGTTGCGAGAATCGTCATTTCTCGAGATGAGGCGCGGAATGCTCAGAACCGAGAAATGACTTACGAGCTCAATGCCGCTTTTGATTTGGCCGCGCAGGACAACGAGGTTAATGTCATCGTCCTGGCGGCTGACGGCAAGCATTTTTCGTCTGGGCATGATTTGCGCGACCGCGCCAAGCTGTCTGAGTTTGAAACAGTCGGAACCTGGGGTGGCTTTGATCTGCCCGGCTCGGA
>JABGTE010000255.1 GCA_018647445.1 Gammaproteobacteria bacterium | reverse complement strand
TGGTGGTTATAACCTCGTGTTCTTTAGTAACACAGCGTCTTACGATCCAGAGGAACTTACAGCCTATGAGTTAGGTTATAAAACGCAGTGGCTGGATAATTCATTGCAACTTAACGGTTCCTTTTACTACTACGACTATAAAAACGTGCACACGGTCGCAACAGAAGCTAGCCAAATATTTGGCACTTCTACTTCAACCTTGGCGGCGCCAGGGGCAGAAATTAAGGGTTTGGAAGCTGAGCTAACGTGGCTGGCGACCGATCGCCTTACCCTTGGTGGTAACTTCAGTTACACGCCAAACGAGTATACGGAAGACCTCGTGATGATCGACCCCGCGGGTAGCGATTCGCCAGAGTCAATTTTCGATACCTTTGGTGCTGCCAAGAACATTAATGGCAATCAGCTTCTGCAAGTACCAGAATCAAAATTCAATGGCTGGGTCTCCCACGCCACGCCTCTTGATTCAGGTGCAACGTTAATGTTTATGAGCTCCTATAGTTGGATTGATAAAGTGTATTATTCGCCTTTCCAGAATGAGGATGAAATGTCAGAAGCCTACGGTCGATTGGACCTTCGGGGTTCGTGGACGTCTAGCGATGGGCGGATGATAATTTCTGGCTTCGTAAACAACGTTCTAGATGATATTGGACTTGTTCAGGTTTTGCGCACGGATGAGGGTGAATTCTTTCGAACGAGTGCTGGGACGACCTTACCCAGACTGTATGGTATAGAGTTCACTGTTTCGATGAACTAGCAAATATGGTGTTATGAAAGTTAAAAAAGGCGGCCAATGGCCGCCTTTTTTATTTGTGACATCGAGGTCCTTATCAGGTAACATCCGGGAGCTGGTTAGATGACCGCACCTATTTATGACCGCGTAGTTTGTGTAACACTTTCGTTTTCTTCCTCCGCTCGTAAGTATTTTGAAGTCTCTCAGCCTTCAGGTAGTGATTGCTGCTCTGGAGAAAACTCACTTGTAAGGAAAGAAACATGGCTACAGTACGTGGACAAGTAAAATGGTTCGATGACCAAAAAGGTTACGGTTTTATCTCTCAGGAAGGTGGCAAGGATGTATTCGTACATTTTCGCGCGATTACCTCACCAGGCGTTTCATCTCTCAGAGATGGCCAAGAAGTAGAGTTCGAAGTGCAGCAAGGCGACAAAGGCCTACAGGCAGCGAACGTAACGGTTGTTTAATCGATCGTAAGAAACTTGAAAACCGGATTAGGCCTTGTGTTTAATCCGGTTTTTTTCTGTTAAGGCCTTGTTGTTTCCAAGGCTGATTACCAACTCATCCCTGAATCCCTGAATCCCTGAATCCCTGAATCCCTGAATCCCTGAATCCCTGAATCCCTGAATCCCTGAATCCCTGGATCCCTGAATCTCCAAACCCAACAGCGTTGCGTTTCAAGGTCTACGCGATCGAGTTGTCAACTTGCATCCGAAGGGTATCGCAGCCGTGAACGCAACACACAAATTGAATATTGCGCTCTAAATTAATTTCTCTGAGACAGGTTGAAATAATGGCTTTAGGTTTTGCTGTTCGATCATTCCGCTTTTTGTGAATAAAAAACCGTAATCTGATGAATCGTTTGCTCTGGAGATCGAAACTGAATTGGGTAATGTGCTTGATGCTGGCGTTATTGCTATCCGGCCGCGCTTCAACTCCGATTGTAGATCAGGTCGGGATCGACCTTGAGGCCTACACGAAAGATCTCAAGATGTCAGCACTACGCCGATCAGGTTAACAGTAGTCAGATAATTGCGGTTTCTAGCGCCTTGGCCGGTCTCTTTGGTGGCTTGCTGAGCATATCGGTTAGTGGTTAATCGAGTGCAAAAAAAGTCGCGGGTCCCGACGTTACGTCCGGCGGCGCCAAAGGGTTGGCCGAGTCAGAAGCGAAAAAAGTAAAGGCTGCTCGGCAATGTTTACAAAGTCGAGGGTATATCGTTTACGACTAGCGTTGATAATCTTTCGCGATTCGCTGTTTATCACGTTGCCAATCTCGTTCTTTAATGGTGGCTCGTTTGTCGTGTTCTTTTTTCCCGGATGCCAGGGCCAATTCGCACTTAACTAGGGGGCCCTTCCAATACAGTGCTAAGGGTACACAGGTGAAGCCTTTTTGTTGTACACCACCGATTAGGCGCGCAATTTCCCGCCGATTCAGTAGCAGCTTTCTAAGTCTTTGTGCGTCTGCGACCACGTGCGTTGAGGCCGAATGCAAAGGGGTTATGTTTGCCCCTAGGAGGAAAGCCTCGTTGCGTTTAAAAAAGATGTAGGTATCGGTCAGCTGGATTCGGCCTGCCCGAATCGACTTGACTTCCCAGCCCTCTAATACGAGCCCGGCCTCAAACTTTTCATGGAAACGATATTCGAAACCCGCCTTTTTGTTTTTCGCAATGGTGCCTGGGTTTGATTTTTTTTTGGTGGCCAATGTCTTTACTCGACAGGAAGATGGGTATTGTACGTCGTAATGGATCACTTGTGGATACAAGTCAAAATGGTGACAATAAAATGCGCAAGAGAGGAAGTGGCATGTTAAATCAATCAGAGTCGATGCATGGGATGTGGTCATCCCGTCTTATGTTTATTTTCGCAGCAGCCGGCTCGGCGGTGGGGTTGGGCAATATCTGGCGGTTTCCGTATCTCGCAGGGGAGAACGGTGGCGGGGGATTTGTATTGGCTTACTTGGGATGCATTGCCTTAATCGGGATTCCAATTTTAGTCTCTGAGATTTTGCTCGGCCGGGCAGGTCGTCAAAGCCCTATCAATGCAATGCTCGTCCTAGCCAAGGCATCTAATGCCAGTCCGGCCTGGTCAATTATTGGTTGGATGGGAGCGCTTGCTGGTTTCATGATTTTGTCGTTTTACGGTGTCATTGCGGGTTGGGCAATGGCCTATGTCTCCGATATGGTTTCGGGCAACTTTGTTGGGATTGAGGCTGATGCAGCAGCAAAAAGTTTTGATGACTTTATAGGGGATCCGCTAAAGGTGGTGGGCTGGCAAACAGCCTTTATGGCGCTGACCATTACAATAGCCGCCCGGGGCGTGGGACGTGGGCTTGAGATGACCGTTCGTTATTTAATGCCCGCGTTGTTTCTGCTGTTGGTCGTCTTGGTCTTGTACAGCGCTTTGACCACCGGGCATTTTGTTGAGGGTCTAACCTTTTTGTTTCAACCCAACTTTGATGATTTTAGCTCGAACAGCTTAATTACAGCCATGGGCCAAGCCTTTTTTACGCTGAGCTTGGGTATGGGCGCCATCATGGCTTATGGCGCCTATATGCCGAAAGGGTCTTCGATCGTGGGTACGGCAGCAACGATTGCGTTATTGGACACAGGCGTCGCATTGATGTCTGGGATGGTCATATTTCCTTTAGTGTTTGCGAACGGCCTCGAGAGCTCTGCGGGCCCGGGCCTCATGTTTATTACGCTGCCGATCGCTTTTGGCCAAATGGTTGGTGGCCAAATTTTCGGCACCATATTTTTTGTCTTAGTGAGCTTCGCCGCGATCACCTCCAGCATTTCGCTGCTCGAACCCGCCGTAGCTTGGGTGGTTGAAAAAACGCGCTTAGGGCGGGCTCGCGGGGCAGTCTTGGTTGGGCTAATTGCTTGGATGCTCGGTCTCGGTAGCGCTTTGTCCTTTAATTTAGGCGCAGATTGGACCTTGGCCAATGGCATGAACTTTTTCGATGTAATGGATTACGTCTCGAATAATATTTTGTTGCCCCTCGGTGGGATACTCATTGCGATCTTTACCGGCTGGCTGCTCAGTGAGGATCAGTTGCAATCCCAGCTAACAGAAGATCAAGGTGCCGTGCCGGTATGGCGTTTCCTGATACGGTTTATTGCGCCTTTGGGCGTCCTGATCGTTTTTGTAGTGACAATTTTTTAAGGGCTAGATACCGGTTTGAGACAAATTAAAAGAACAGCGCTGGTGCCTTACGCTTGTGAGGTGGTTTTTGAGGTCGTGGATCAAATAGATGCATATTCAGAATTTTTACCTTGGTGCGCTGAGAGCCAGGTGCTTCACAGAACTGAAATGGAAGTCATCGCAACACTGGTCTTGGCAAAATCGGGCATTCGACAAAGCTTCACGACCAAAAATCAGTTGATCCGGCCTAATGCGATTGGTTTGTCGCTGGTTGATGGGCCGTTCAAGCAACTTGAAGGCGTCTGGGCGTTTGACGCGCTGGGCGATGCCGGCTGTAAAATTTCCTTAGATATGCGGTTCGAATTTAGTAGTAAGTTAATGGACCAAACCTTTGGACGTGTTTTTGGTGTGGCCGCCGACCGGTTGGTCGATGCTTTCACGGCGCGGTTGGATGATCTCTATGGCTGATGTTCCTGCAGAGCTTTGCTTTGCTTCACCCTATCTTCAGGCTCTGATGCCGATCACCGTCAAGCGAGGCACCAGTATTCGCACGGCTGTTATGGGCTCGCCACTTCCGTCGATGTTCCCAGAATTTGATTTTTCATGCCTGCCCTGCGGCATTTTTGGTCAAGTCGTTGATGACGATCATCAGGTGCGGGCGGGCGATCGGATTGAAGTTTATCGGCCATTGATTAATGATCCGAAGGCGCGTCGCCGCAACCGCGCAGTGCGTTAGCTTTGGTCCGAAGTATTAGCGCTACTGGGTACATAATCGCCTTCGAAGCGGATTAATCGATCGTTTTCGAAAACGATGATTAGTTCTTGCTTGATGATGGGCTGGTCTGGGTAGGCAATGGTGTAGATATAATTCCATCGCTCGCTGTCAAAAGAGTCTGCAAGCACCGGATTGCCGAGCACAAATTGGATTTGTGCTCGGGTCATTCCTGGCTTTAATTTATCAATCATTTCTTGCGAAACAATGTTGCCCTGCTGGACCGTCAGCTTATATACGCCAGGGAATTCAATACTTCCGCAACTGACAAGGCTCAGAAGTAGCAGCCCCAGGGACATTTTTCGATTCAACTTCACAACAATTGTCTCTAGATAGTTAAAAATGTAGGTGACTAGCTCACGCTGGGTCACGACAGCGATCATTGTATCGTATAATGTGGGTTCAGCTAAGAGAATCTGACGAGTACTTATGACGGCGGAAACCCAAGATCTCAAAGACGCGGGCCTGAAAATAACACTGCCAAGGCTCAAAATCTTGCATGCCCTCGAGACCTCAAAGGTTCGGCATATGAGTGCGGAAGATGTTTATCGACTCCTACTCGATAGTGGCGAGGAAATTGGTCTTGCGACGGTATACCGAGTGCTCACGCAATTTGAAGATGCAGGACTGGTAACCCGGCATCATTTTGAGGGTGGACATTCGATCTTTGAGTTATCGCCAGATGCTCACCATGATCACATCGTGTGCGTAAAATGCGGTCGAGTGGAAGAATTTACGGACCGAGAGATTGAAAAAAGGCAAGAGGCCATCGCGTTTGAGATGGGCTTTGAGTTGACCGACCATCAGCTCAATATGTATGGGTTGTGCCCAAGCTGTCGTTAGAGCCTTTTGCGCACTATTGCGAATTAGACAGAATGTGCCGTCATCATCATTTCTCGGGCGTGAGCTAGCGACTTTTTAGTTATCTCAATGCCGCTCAACATTCTGGCAATTTCCTCGACCCGGCCCGAATCGTTCAACAATTCGATGGCGGTTGCATGGGTATCTTTGGAGACTTTAAAGTGATTGTGGCCCTGGGCTGCAACT
>JABGTE010000220.1 GCA_018647445.1 Gammaproteobacteria bacterium | reverse complement strand
CGGATCATTGATCAGGCCCTTCCAGCCCACGATGGTCCTAGGTTTTTCAAAGTAGACCCGCATCACGACGCAAATCTCAGACTGAACCGCATCGGCTGTCGCCTTGAGGCGCTTGGCGTAGTCGAGGGCCGCTGCGGTGTCATGAATCGAACAGGGCCCGACAACCGCCAGCAACCGATCATCCGAACCACTCAATATATTATGGATAACCGCTCGCGCATCATTGACAGTGCGCTGAGCTTGCTCAGAAGGTGGGATTTCGCGAATCAGCGCATCGGGTTCCAGTAATTCTGTTATGGAGTCGATTCGAAGATCATCTGTATTTACGGACATGATTTTGCCTAATGCTCAAGAAGTGGCTCTATTGAAGACGCTGATAATACCATAGGTCCTGCGCCGAAATCATGGCGCAGTTACCGCTTTTCCTTGGAGGGCATCAATTAAGCCACGCAACACCGTTTATTGATCTTCGATAACGACTTGCGCTAGGCCCCAGCCCAGCATTTCGATTGGCGCTTAAACCAGTCCTGCAATCCAGTGGTTCATTCCAGGGATTACGCGCGACTTAAGGTGCAAGCTCGCTTAACACGACCTTTATGGCATCACGTCAAAACCAATTTAAGGTGCTGCATGGCCTCGCTGATATGGACTCGAGGCCGACATGAACATCGAGATTCTCGTAACCGATGTCGATACCGGCGCTGCTTTTAAAGCTGCGCGCGCGTATCGCAACCTTACCAGTCGCTGACAAAAATCGTTTTGGACTCTTTTTTGTGCTCGATAAAGAGGATCGGAACCAAACAGCATAAGATAACGATGGCGGCCCAATCTTGCCAAACGGTTGTGCCCATCGTCATCGTTACGCTGGCCAAAACAATGAGGAAGTTATTGAAAACTAGGAGTGGCGCAACAGACGATAACGGCTTGCGATGCCTTAAATAATTAAAGATAAAGTACGAGAGCGTCAAAAACGTTGCGGACCGAATAGCCATAAACCGCAGCTGATTACCGATCAATTCAATCTGTTCAAAACCCCATGGTAATGACAAGAAATAACCAAACGGCGCTATACAGGCTGACACCACAAGCCAGACCATCAGCACAATTAAAATCCCGCGAATAAATGTCATAGCGGCCCTCAGATCATTTTTTTTGTTTTTATACTCTCGAACTTAACCGCTCAACGCGCTCAATCATAGCGTTGCAACACCCAATGTAACGAAGGCAACACTGGGTATCACAATCTTCAGGCGCTTTAGTTTTGAACGAAACGGCGGGATCGACAGGACACATCTGCCGCAGAGCAACTCAAAGGTCGGCGCTTTCGCGCGCCCGAAACCCTTTCTGCGCAGACTTTCTTATAATCACTACCCTCACAAAGACGTCGGCGATCGAAACCCCACCGCTTTTCGGGCACTGATCAAGCCTGTCGAGCCGTAATGCGACGGAACTCACTTTTTGTCCTCATCGAAAGTACCATAGAACCACAAACAGACTTTTGCCTTGCCCTCTGTCCAAGTCGGCGCCTGTATTGGATAATGAACCATCACGACCCAAGACTGAGGCCAGCACAATGCGCGCAACCATCATAAAACTGCACTTATTCGTCGCCGCATTTTTGGCGCCTATACTGCTAATGGTTGCTGTTTCGGGCGGGCTTTATCTCATTGGCAGCAAAGGCACCACCGAGCGCATTGTCCTCACGGTACCCGAGATGGTTGTATTCGATGACGAAGCAGCCGACCTCGAGGCCGAAGTCTCGTCCCTGCTGAAGCAATTGGGCCAATCTACTGATTTCGAATATTTGAAAACCAGCGGCAAAACGCTTATCACTCGCCCTACCTCACGCATTGGATTTGAGATTTCGCGAACTGACACTGGACTTTCGGTCGTTGAAGTCCGACCGGACTGGATTAAAACCATCGTTGAGCTGCACAAGGGACATGGCCCAACGCGATTCAAAACCTTTCAGAAAGTTATGGCGGTTGGTCTTTTGTTTATTGTTCTATCTGGCTTGTGGTTAGGCTTAACCGCCAAGGGACTCCGGAAGAGCACCCTCTTAACCAGTGCTGCGGGACTCATCATCTTTATAATTCTTGGTTTTGGTTAGGCATTAAGCCTCGTTTCGCCAACAGGCACCCCTCTACGACTCGGGCCAGGGCGCCCTAAAATTCGGCCCTCATCAAAAACCGATAGTTTGAAGCGACCCTAAAACCCGAGCAACGACTCTAGAGCGCCTGGCTTCAATAATCGCGCATAATCGTCAAGCTCATTTAGCTGCTCATTTTCGAACTTTTGTATCAGTCCGTCTGCTGGATACCCAGCAACCGCTTGAAACGTTCGATCGAGCTTTTCAAGCTGCTGCATTTCATAGCAAAGCTGATTTGCTTGCGCCTCAATCACCCTGAGTTCTGATTCGACTAACCTTTCAAACGCGCTTTCGATTAACTCTATCCGTGACTCAAGGGCCGGGGCCTGATCCTCATCAGAAAAAACAGACCAAATTTGAGCGCCTGTCTCCTCGATTACGAAGTAAAGTGACGCTTTTAGAGAGGACGCCAAAACATCACCAAACTCTATATTCAAAGCGGCCGGACCAAAGCTTTCTTCTGTTATTGAACGCCTAGTCTGATCGACAAGTGTTTTTAAAGGCCGCATAAAAACAAGATGATCCTCATCATATAACTGAAGTAAATTTCTAGAAATCAATTCCATTGAATTAATCGCCAGCGCGCCTGTTTTTCAGAGACAGAGTGGGCTAATAACGAACCTTTTCGAACTCGATCCCCAAAAGACGCCGGCTGATACTGTTGGCTAACACTTAATTTCAGAACGCGCCCGTCAACCGCAATTGTGTTGTGTTCGAATAGGGTTGACTTTAGGCGTTGATAAAAACGACCGCTTTAGGGTGGCACTTTACAGTGCGAAGACCTCGATCAGGTGCCTCGCGCGCGCCAACTTGATCAGACAATGCGTCGGCTCCGGCTTCAATGCCAGGTCAATTGCGTCAACCTGCTGATTGATCGATTCGCGCAATCGAAAAACGCTGGCTAGGCCTTTCGCGACACTCAGCTCGCCCCTGAAAACGTTAGACAACAAAGCTCTGCCGTACGCTTCAATTCATAGCGCAATCCTCTAAAAGCGCAATCGCCGGTTCAAGGGCAACCGTAAGCGCGACCTCAAGGTCTGTGCTGATAACAGCTAAGTTAAAATAGGTTGCCGAAGCATTTAATTGAATCTCAAGGACCAATCGTGTCTTTGGTTGCAGGCGTCGCGCTTTCTACGCCGCATCGAGCGCCCTAAAATCATCCGTCGCCGAGACGATCGCTGCTAGTCCAACCGAGCTGGAATCTGCCGCAATCATAGCGGCATTGGGAAGGATTTCTTCTCGGGCTTTACCAAACCCTGGGATTGCCTCTTGATGGGCGGCACTTAAGACGCGTGGCTTTGCGTCAACGATCAAAGCCGAGCCCGAAAATCAAATTGTCAAACCAGAGACGGCGGCGTTTACTACATCCGGCGGCAACAGGGTTTTCAGCGTATTGGACGCAAAGCGATAGCCCTTGTCCTGGGCTGCCGTCATGCAACTAATCAGTTGCGCGCTGCAAAGTCGGATCATTTTTTCAAGTGCGGAACCTCAATGTGAGTGGGCTGGTGGTAAGGCAATATAGGACACCCAGGCCAGCAACTGCGCAGGACACCGCGACTAAGGCAATGCCCTAACGGGCAGGCATCGCAACTTCTTTCGCTTCATAAAAAGCAGCCGACACCGACGTTGGTGGATAAGCGGCCATAGCTTCCTGAAAAGCAGCCATATGTGGCTGTCCAAAGTGATCCATCAAAGCGGCCATTGATTCCCACTTCTCCGTGATTCGGATGACATCGGGATTATTAATTTCGACGGAGAAGGTGTAATCGTGGCAACCCGCCTCCAATCGGCTCTTCGATTCCATCTCGGCGATCGCGTCAATCATATTGGCAATATTCTCGGCGGTCGTTTCAATTACAGCATTCACAACAATCATCACATTTCCTCTTGGTTATTTTTCTCTTGGAGCCAGCACGCACTTTGACTGGGGCTCAAATCATGGCGCAGCAATCCAGCGCAAACCTATTTAAAGACCAATGGCACCGCCTCAACTTCGCCTAGATAGTCATCCAACGTGTTGTGGAAATTCCGAATCCTGGCCTCTTGGTAATTGGCGAGGGTTTGTCCGGGCTTCATCGACGCATTCATACCAGCCCATTGCCGATAAAAATTTTCGGTATCCTGATCTAAGACTTTGGCTAACGGGAAATCTGGAACCTGGGTATAAGAGTCGCTCATCCCAAGATGAATTGGGTCAGCGGGCAGTGGCCTTGGTGCGTCTTCCGGCACGGGCTGCAACAATAAGACCTCATGGATACAGGTGCCGAGCCCCGTCGGTCGAAAGCGGTAAATCAATGGAATCTGAATGCCAGGGAAAAAACAGGCATTCGGAAACAAGTGGTACTCAATGGAGTCCAACATAATGCTGGTGCTGACTGCACTGAGATCCGTTTCGAAGCGCTGCCCGAGCGCTGCCCTTTGATGCTGGGCATGCTGCTCACGGGCCGTCGTACCATCGGGCAGTTCATCCGTGTAACCCAGGAGCCGGTAGATCTCGGCCTGCGATTGCGTCTCGTTCGGATTACCTGTTGCAACCGTCTGTAAAAACCGCGTCACGGTTGGGCCAAACACATCGTACTGCGTGTTGGCCCAACTCGCAGTATGAATCACCTCAGGATGGGTTCCTAAAACATGAAAAGCTTCTAAAAAGCCTTCCATACACATTTTCCAATTACCGGGTAATGTCTTGACGGTATGCACCGCAACAAATCGATCTTCCAAACCCCAATCTTTAAAGTGTTCCGGTAAGACCCCCAGTTCCTCGGCCAGCGGCTTGCAGGCTTTGTCGAAATTAATGAACACGAAGCCAGCCCAGGTCTCGCAGGGAATTTCATCGAGGCCAAAATCCGCATCGTTTATATGGGGAAAGTCCCAACGGCAGGGAATCTCTCGCAATGAGCCATCCAAGTGCCAGGCCATGCCATGAAATGGACATCGAATAAATTGCTTACCTTGCCCACAACTGCCCGCATCGGTTAAAGCCATACCCCGATGCGGGCAGGCGTTTACGAATGCTCGAATTTGATTATCTTCGCCTCGAATGACCAGCGCGCTATAAGGCCCGATATCATAAGTATAAAAATCACCTGCCTTCGGAATGTGTTCTTCTCGGCACGCCCATTGCCAGACTTTTGGCCACAGATGCTGCATTTCTAGATCGTAAAACTGTTGGCGGGTGTAGCGCGCAAACGGTAGATCCTGGTCTCCTAAAAAAGCATCGCTCGAGGTCAACAGCGCGGGGTCTTGTGCATTAGACGGTTCGGATTGGAGCAAGTCTTGGGTCGAGGGACCTGGGGCCCTGGCTTCGCCGGGCGCAAGCTTCGGATCCCCTGGCGCGGTTAGCGCCTTCATCATATCTTTCATACGCTTTAACCCCTTTTCTCTTACGACATTTCAGGCACTGGCCAGGCATACTATGATTTTGCGCAGGAAACTTTAACCGGTGCAACCCATGCTTGGGATCACCAAACGCACGCGACTTATCGAGACCAACCCACCCTTTTGAGCCAAGCTATCAGACCGACACGCGACCCAAGTGGATCGCAACGCTTCTAAAATTCTTCGTGATGCACGGCGCTTGTGAGGGCCCAACCAACGCTAACCGTCAAACTACCGTTTACGTCGGCCACGATTACAGGCACCGTTCAAATGCTGCTCTTCTCCAGACTAAAGATGATGCCAAGCCGCGGCTTCAAACTGCCCTCTTAATCGCTCTAGCTTGACCTAATGCGCGGCAGACAACGCGTCAGGAAGAGATCGCAGCCATCACCTCGAGCCTGCCTCCGCGCCTTACGAGGACCGGCGGCGCAGGAAGACTACAGGTCTGTCCTGTCGCACATCGGCCAGAGCGAACATCAAATCGGTAACCGTGCCAAGGGCACGTGATCGTGCCATCAATCACTGCAACGTCGGCAAAGCTTCCAAGCTGATGCGGGCACGTCAAACTATGAACCAAGAGCTCGTCACGCTCTTGGATTAGGCGCCAAGATTGGCCATTGAACTCGAAATCAAAGGGCAGTGACGCCCGGACAGATTCAAGCGCCCCGAGATCAAGTGGCTTTGAATCCAAATTTTTTTGACTACCGCGCTGATCCAGTGCCGCTTGGCGTCCCAGCATCATTGCCTCGTCTTCATCATAGAGGCCTTGGTACAACTTCTGATAACTCGCGCCAACTCGAGCCTTTTGATCGAGCGCGACGCCTGGGACAAAAAAATCTGCTTGGATTGCAATATCCCTCGAGCCGTACTCGAACACATGGGTCCAGATTTCACTGCCAGCGCCAGGTCCCTCTAGTGTGCTGGAAATCCACCGGCGGTGCGTTCGATCGAGGCTCAACTCTATAATAAACGCATCCGCCTGCTCGGAGGCATGCGCTGAGACTAACGCCGCGCGCCAGCCCCAATCGCCCGCATCTATTAACTCAATGCTCGCAAAAGAACCTTGATGCAAAAATGGTAAATGTGCCCAATCCAGCGCATTTTCGTACATTCGATCGAGCGAAACAGCCATTCTTCGTTGATAACTTCCGACCCACAACGCTGATGCTGATGCAACGTTCAAACTCATTGCCTTCCCCCTTACGGCAAGATTTCGGCCTGTTCTGAGCACACCCTCCCGCGCAATTTTTCGGATGAGTACAACTCAGTGCTAGCCAAACCGCTAAAAATCTTTACCAGCCTAAAACCCTACGAAATCCAAAACCGGCTCCGCCCAATTCCGCCTATATTTTGGCGAAGAGCAAACCAACTTGTTCAGTCCGGTCTCGGTCGCCGAGCAAAAGTTCAAGCCAAAAGCCTGACCTGCTAGATCAGACCGCGAGCGCGTTAAATCACCGCTTGGTCAATCGAAACAAGTAGGTTTCCTGCACACTTTCATTACGTGGACGATTACCGTATTTCGCTTCCCAAGCCTGAGCAAATTGCTCGAAATGGTCCGGGTCGGTGACGCGCGCTGCCGTCAAGGCGTACACCAGGTTCTCGGACTGAAGTCGAACGAAGGCGTTACCTTCGATATGTTCGACCCAATTGGCATAGTTATCACCGGCAAATACATGCAGATCATCGTCAACCAAAACCGTCCAAAGATTGACCGAGTAAGGTGCCTCGCCCTGAGTTTCTAGCTGGATGACGTCATCGGCAGCCACGCCAACCCAATTTGTTGGTGCGGCCGCGGGTTCACCCGTCAAAACCCCGCCAGACAACGGCAGCTGATCCCCGCAAGCCAGTAATCCTAGGAGCAGGTATCCCCCCAGCGCTGCTTTAAAAATAGATTTGAACACGCAAGGCCTCCTCAACTTTAAATACTACGATCCCTATTTTAGGTGCCGTCGTTAGCCTGGCTGACTTCGCAGAACCAGTTCTTACCCTTTTTTATGATGCCCCTTTGGTTTTGAGTAAGCTTGGATCTGCCAACCTTGATTACGCCGTTTGCGATCACCCCCTTATCGGAGGGTCGCCCCATCGGTAGCAGGCCACAACTTGATCAGTTTTGTGATTCTGCTGGGTCTTGTCCGTAACGTAGTCTCAGACGCGCCAACACCGCGGGTTGAAATCATCCTGAACAGATGCACAGACGGATTATGCGTCCACCGCTTCAAACAACCCGATCCACGGCAACTGCCAGCGCGGTTTTAGGCCGTTGCCGATCCCTTATTGTCATCGGTTCGTCGAACCAGTTTGCCCGGTAATGCGCCAGTATGGTCACCCTGCTCGAAAATAACCTCACCTGCTTTTATCGTCCAATCATATCCTTTCGCGCGCTGCACTAAGCGGCGTCCTCCGGCGGGTAAATCAAAAACGGCTTCAGGACGGAACAATCTAAGCTGCTCGAAATCGATAATGTTCAAATCGGCAATCATACCGACCTGAATTCGACCGCGATCAAACATGCCAAAAGCTTCAGCGGTACTCGACGTCAGCGATCGAACTATAAACTCAAGGCTCAGTTGATCGCCGCGCGTTCGATCCCGCCCCCAATGCGTCATAATAAACGTGGGCATACCGGCATCGGCAATCACACCGCAATGCGCACCACCATCGCTTAACCCAAACAACACATTGGGATGCTCAAGCAATTTCTTTTGCGCATCCAACGAGTAGTTTTGGTATCCGCCTAAAGGCTGGTAAAACAATTCCAGACCACCATTCGCCACCAGCAGGTCGTACATCACCGACAAGGCCGACTCGCCTCGCGCCTTGGCCAGGCCCGCAATACTCTCATCAAAACTCGGCTCGTAATTTGGCTCGTCTCCCAATGGGAAGACCATCGCCATCAAATTATTCAAATCCTGCATAGGGCCAGACTGAATCACCGACGTCTCTGACAACAACTGCGCCTTCATAGCCGGCGCCTGCAATTTCGTTACAAGCGCGTCGTGTTCAAGCCCAGCCAGCTCAGCACGCCAGGTTGGATGACCCACAAAAGCATGAAAACTCGATTGTAACCCGTGCAGAACACCCGTCGGACGTCCTGCAGCCTGAGGCCGAATCTCATGTCCTTCAAGCCTTGCCTGTTCCGCAAGGTTGTACATCTTATTGTTCTGATAAGCTGGCGCTGTCGTCGCGATCAGCGTGACACCCAGACCGGTTTGCGCCTGAAAATCCTTGACCCAGGCCCATTCATCGTCGTCTCCCAAATGATCCGACACCAATTCAAAGACCGCATTCGGCAACCCCTTCATGCCGAGACCGAGCGCAAGCATTTCGTCTCGACCCGAAAAGGTGCCTGGCATATAGTCGCCATGGATATCTTTGTGCAGTAGTGTCTTAGAGCTTGAAAAACCTAGCGCACCGGCAGCAACCCCCTCCCGCACGAGGGCGGCCATTTGTTCAACCTCGTCGCCGGTTGGCGCATAGTCGGTGTTACAACGCTCACCCATAACGTAAGCCCGAATCGCGCCATGGGGGACTTGGGTTGCCACATCGATCGCTCTCGGAAACCGTTCAAGCGCATCTAAATATTCCGGGAAGCTTTCCCACTCCCAGTTAATGCCTTCGGATAAAGCGGCACCAGGAATGTCCTCAACGCCCTCCATAAGCTCTATTAAAAAATTACGGTCCTTTGGTTTTACGGGCGCAAAGCCAACCCCACAATTACCCATCACGACCGTTGTCACCCCATGCCAACTAGAAGGTGCTAGTAGCGGATCCCAAGTTGCCTGGCCGTCATAATGCGTGTGGATATCAACCCAACCGGGTGTCACTAGTTTGCCGGTTGCATCAATCTCCCGACGCCCTGTTTGCTCGATTTTACCGACGGCTGTGATCCGTCCATCCTGCACCGCAACATCCGCAACGAATCGTGCGTCTCCGGAGCCATCGATTATCGTGCCATTTCTGATAATTAGGTCGTACATGAGCGGTCCTTGACTTGCCTGAAACTCTAAACTATCAGGTTTTTAAGCGCGATGTCATGGGTAAAACAGGCATCATTCATTCACGTGATGACTCGCCGAAAATGCCAAAGATCTCCAAAAAGACCCCCAAAGAAGATTCAGCACAGCAAGTCACAAACTCAACGACCTAACCGATGATTGATTGGATGCATCCGACACCGGCCCAAAAACATCAATCCCATCGAAAAAAAGCGCCTTGCTGGCCATTTCTTGTGAATCCCAGAATCCTTAACCAGTCATTCTGCAGCGCTCGAGCCCACTTCTTGATCTAATTCAGGCTGACGCGCCCGCATCTGTTCCGCGTAACCGCCAGCGTTCCATCGCAGAGGGGTTCGGCCGGTCACTTTCGAACCAATCCCCGAATAATCTCTCACCTTGCATCAGACTCAGTGCCTTCCATCATCGTTAACCTTCTCAAGATCACGGCATCCGTCGATAGCGGCGCAAGCAGAAAGCGTAACAATCGATAAAACCAAAGACGCCGCGAATATCATTACTGTAAATTCCTTATCAATTCCTTTGATCATTACGTTTTAGGCAAGCAAAGACCCACCCTTAAGCTTTTCATTGATCGTCTTAGGTTGGGTCAGCAGCCAGCGCCCCCGCTGAGGCAATGGATTTACCGGCAGACTTAGTACCAACGTTTAAAATTAAAAAGGCTCACCTAAAACAATCAAACAGCACTAATATGAGCAATGGCGCGTTAAACTTTGAATTTTATTGCGGCGGCACTGGTACGCCGACCGGTTGAAACACTCTAAACTCAGCTTTTTTAAACTCGGCGTAATGGTTGATCAGGCGGCCCCAAAATCATGGCAACATTCATCGATCAGATGTCAGACAACGCTGTAACTATGATACTTAAAAGCTCAGAGCACCTGAAAACCCAGACACGAACCGTTAGATCAATCGCCTTCGACAAAAGATCCCAGTCATCAACCATTAATAAGAAGGTCCTAGCACCATGACAAACCAGACGACCAGGCCGATCCTGTGAATCGATCATTTTGGGGCAGCTTCGGTTTTTTGCTCGCACTGGGTTCAGGTTTCAGCGCAAAGGCACAGGACTCTGATCAGTTTGAATTTCGGCTTCACGGCGCGCGAGTCGGTGAGGTGACTTTTTTTAATACAACCCCAGTAAGTCCAGCCCCAATTGAATCTGATTTACGGAGCCCGACGACGCAAGGTCAAATCGACGCTTTGTCGGCGTCTGGCAAGACACGGGGTATGGTGCACTGGTTCAAAAACTATGCGGCGACCTTTCATTCGACTATGCAGCCGAATGGTAATCGCACCTACCGTGTGATCGCAGTGGATGCAAACGTTCCAGAGACCCGTCACATAGAGTTTCCAATAGCTGCGGGTAGCACGCCTTTGGTCATCGATTTTTCAGATCGCACCCAGGCTCAGCCACTCCCGGTAGACCCGCTGCTCGATCAAGATCGAATCGATCCGCTCTCGGTGCTTCAAAAAGTACTACGCCAAGTTAATCAGGTGCAAACCTGTGATGCGGTCTATCGAGTCTACGATGGCAAACGACGCTATACTGTTTTGACGTTCAACAAAGCAACCGGTCAACGGGGGAACGAGGACCTCATTGATGCGGCGGCGGCAAGGCAAGCACCTCCCAAGATTCAATGCGAGATCACCTTGCAAACAGAAACAGACCATCAGACAGGCCTCCCGGAGTTAGAATCGGCAGGATTACAAGCGGATGCGTCGAGTACCAACCGGCGTAAATCCGCAGGCTTTTGGCCTTTCAAGAAGCTAGAACAAACCATGATGATGATCGAGTTTAAACAGGATTCTAACGGCTATCGTTTCGCTGCTTTCGACATAAACAGCCCTTTCGGCACAATCAAGGGTCGACCCGTTTCTTAAAACAATCTATCGATTGGTGAGCGGGGCATGGCACTGGGCCAATCGCGAGTCTGCAGTAACCACACCGCAAAGCAAGCCATCCATCCATCGTTAACTCGACTCAAGCATCCATGGGCAAGGTTAGACCCTGGTTAGGAACGCGCCCGCCATCAAAGCTTATCCTTTTTCAGAGAAACAAGCCTTGCCGCTGATCCGGCCTGACCGATCTTGTAGCTGATCCGGTCTGACCCTTCTTGTAGCCTTTTCCAACTGACAACAGCCGCTAATCATCGTTAATGCTCACCGCCTTGGCTGAACTGCTTAGGCGTTGCGCTTAAACCCACTGAGAGGGCTAAATTTCGACTCGAACAAGTAAGTCTGAACTCAAAGATGCTGATTTAAAAACTTATCCATCGCTTTAAAGACCCTTTTGCGATTCTTTTCTTCATCCAAATAATGGGTGCCGTTTTTAATCTCAATATACTTTGCTTGCTTGTTCGTCGCCCGCAGCGCTTTATAAAACTTCTTAGATTGATCCAGCTTCACCTGCGTGTCTCGGGTCCCATGAATCAGCAGCACGGGTTTGGTGATTAACGCCAAGTGATTGATTGCGGAGTTCGCCTCCAGTCGTGCACGGTCGACAACTGGATCGCCGTGGCGCGCGGCATTCATGGCACGCGTCTCCGCCATCCGAGTATAAAATTCAGACTGCAAGAGCGAGCCAATGTCAGAAATGCCAGCGATGCTCACGAAACACTGAAATAGGTCAGCATTTTTAAAACTCGCAGTCAGCGCCACATAACCACCATAGCTGGCACCGACAACACAGGCACGATCCGCATCTAAATTCAAATCCGGATCACTCACCACCTGCTTGAAGCCATCGATCACATCTTCTTGCATCAGTCCGCCCCATTGTTTGAACCCAGCTGCTTCGTAAGCCTTACCAAAACCCGAGGAGCCGCGAAAATTCACTTGTAGGACTGCGTAACCACGATTGGCAAACATTTGAACAAATGGGTCAAAACGGACAAAGTCTCGCGCGTTCGGCCCACCATGAGGCATCACAATGACAGGCAATTTTGAAGTCTTCGCATCGGGCGGT
The DNA here is from genome assembly GCA_018647445.1 of Gammaproteobacteria bacterium. Taxonomy (GTDB): domain Bacteria; phylum Pseudomonadota; class Gammaproteobacteria; order Pseudomonadales; family Azotimanducaceae; genus UBA9926. The sequence goes on along the minus strand of JABGTE010000220.1, from coordinate 32,152 downwards.
AGCGTCAACTGCGCCTGGACCTGCTCACCATCAGAGGCTTCAAACCAAAAAGCCTTCGTGGTCGCCAGGCGTGTACCCTCCAACTTTGGATATTGACCGCCAAGCAAACTCCCTTTGCCCGTTTTAAAATCGATCATAAAATATCTAGGCTGCCGATTTGAGACGCTGAGCTGCGCTAAAACGCGCGTTCGGTCATCACTAAGGCCAGCAATAAAAGCTTGTTCTCCCGGAAAGGCTGCGGCTAGCTGTTGAGCGATCGCCTGGTAATCTGCGTCCAGGTAGGACAGCTCCGCCCGATCAGTAATCTTTTGGATCGCAATCAATTTACCGTCCTTGAATAGACCACCCGAGAGGTCGTAGCGCGGATCACTCATCAAGATGTCGTCGACCTGCTTAGTTGCGATATCAAATTTGGCAAGGTAGGTTGTATCTCGCCCTTGATTGGTCAGCACATAGAGCTTTTGATCCGCAGGGTCCTGCCCCAGGATATTAAACACCCCCTGCCCGCCATTAAGATCTAACTGGACCAATTCCTCGAATGGGCTCGACTCGTTGACCCGATATAGGACAGTCGCAATGCTGTCCTCAATTTTGCTGGCATATAGCAGCCGACCATCCGCATCTGGTATGGCCATTGCGCCATCAGAATCCCCCCCAAAGACCTTCACGAAAGTGCTGTCATAGAGGTTGGTTCTAAAAATACTATAGGCTCGATCCCGCCGGTCGTAAGCCCCTAGCAAAACCGTTTTGGGCTCATCCGGCAAGGCATGCAAATAACTGTAACTCGGACGACCAAAATTACTTTTCTGGTAGAGGGCCTTATTCTCTAAAATTTTAAAATCACTGCCATCGGCATTCATCGACCCGAGCATCTGAACTCGAACAGCACGACCCTGTATTAATAAGGGGGAGGAACTGCCGAAGATCAATCGATCGTTATTCGCCCACTCCAGCCAATCCAGTCGATCAAAATCGTTTTTTAATCGCGCGACGGTCTCAAATTTTTGAGTTCCAAATTCAGTGACAACTAAAACCGGACGCCCTTTTTGCACGCCCAACGCTGCAACTTTCGAACCATCTGGGGACAATTGCGCATTTTTAAGCATCGGCAGGGCGCCAAAAATATCACTTGGCAGCGGATCCGCCCTGCCTTGACTCGCTGCAAAAAAGAGCAGGATCAATCCTAATACTTTTAAAAGGGAGGTAGGGTTAAGGGTTTGGACGCACCTAGGATTCATCTGAGTTCCTTGCAATTTCGCGGTTTGTTCGAATGCCAATCATACCGATAATTTTGCCATAGGCTCTTTCATAAGGTCAAACGTGACCTCCCGTTAAGCCGCTAATCAACGCCGCGAGCACTAACTGCTTGCCATACAACCCTGTTGAGCCAAGGGCCAACGCAACGCGTTATTCAGACCAACGATCGAACCGCATAATCGTTTTGACGGGCTTTCTGGTAACCGGTCCAAATCGCCCCGAAGGATAACCAACCGGAATCATGCACAGCGCCGCAAAGGTTTCCGGCAAATCAAGTGCTGCACGAACCATAGCTTGATCTCGAAGGGCTAAAGTCGTCGGGGCGGCGCCCAACCCTAAGGAACGCGCCATGAGCAATAGATTCTGAATGCCCGGCCAAACGGATCCCGCCTTCCGATAGACCGCACTCCCAGATACCGGTTCGTCATAGTCGTAACAGGCAACAATTAGGGCCGGTGCTTCGTGCAGATGATCCATCTGCCAAACCACCGCATCCACTAGGCGTTTATGCTTGGCATCTCTGGGCTGATCCACTTCCGCTTGAATATATGGTGCACCATGCAGCCGATTCAGATCCGCCAACTTCTTCTTTTGATCCGGATCTCGGACCACGATCCAACGCGTTTGCTGTGCATTTGAACCACTCGGCGCTTGATTAGCTGCATCAATCAGTTTCAGCAGCAACGACTCTGAAACTGCTGTCGGCTCAAGTCGACGCATAGCTCTAGAACTGTACATCACGGTTTCTAACGATGCCGACTCAGAATCAACTTGCAACTCACTCATCACACCCATCCTCGCATTTAACATTGAGACCCAACCACCACGATCCGCTGCCGCCTCTAATAAGTTTCAGGGCAGCTGACCGACTGGGATATCACCGAGCTCAGGGCCGGTAACTAGACCTTAAAAGTATTCACGCCACTCGTGAAATCATATTTGAAGGTTGGGCTCCCTGTGATGGTGCCATCACGGTGCACGATGTGCGCCGCCCCGCTCGCCCAACCCATAAAGTCACCAACGGTTAAGTCACCAATACGTTCTGAGCTGGGGTCAGCCTCTGCATGGTTTTGCAATAAAATTTCCGTATCACCTTCAAAAATTCCAACCGTTTGAAACCCTTCTGGACAATCACTAAAGGGCGTGTGAAAAGAACCTGCCGCCTCATAGGAAAACATCCCTGTCGTGATCCGACTTTCTTCCGGTTTTTCTGATTCGCGATAACCGTACCAGCCCTTAACCGTCCAAGCCATGGCACGACAAATATGAAAGTGCGATGGGAAATCTGGCGCACCTGGGTCCATTTTGTAACCAAAGGCCACGGTATTCGTCGGTTCGTGAACAGTCAGTACTTTAAAATACGAGCCTTCTCCAACCTCGACCCATTGCAGGTCGTTCATTTGTACGTCGGCCGTAATTTTCTCCATTGTCGCTAAATCTAATCCCATGAACTGCTCCTTTTGTTGATCTTTGCCTTTTCGCGATTCTCTTTTGCAATGCCATAGACGTCTATTACATCGCACACTGTCTTCGAATTTATCAGGCTAGTCTGCATAGATATAGCGCTTAATTACCAGATACCCTCCGATCCTGACCCTCCCAATGGGGTTCTCGTAACACCTTGCGCTGCACTTTACCCACAGGACTTTTCGGTAGCGCATCGGACTGAAAGTAAATCTGTGTTGGCTTTTTATATGAGCCAAGCGTCTTGGCACATAGTTCAATTAAATCGGCTGCTGTCACGCTTGCGATATCGTTGATGACGCAGGTCGCAGCGGGCGTCTCACCCCAACGGGTATCCGGGATCGCATACACCGCCACTTCGAGCACATCAGGATGATTTAGCAGGACGTTTTCAAGCTCCGCCGGCCAAATATTAAACCCACCAGATATAATCATGTCGTCTTTCCGATCAAGCACATACAGGTAGCCATTGCGATCCAATCGTCCGATATCTCCGGTCAGAACGAACCCATCAGAGGTCATACGCTCCCGCGTCGATGCCGCGTTTTCCCAAAAGCCCAGCATTTGACCATCACATAAAATAGCGATTTCCCCTTCCTCGCCTAAGGCGAGCGCCACGTCCGCATTCTCCGGATCCCGAATTTCAAGTCGTGCATAAGGCAAGGCGCGCCCAGCGGACCGTAGTGGATTTGAGCCCTCGACCTCAGAAAACCATTCTTTGGGTCCCATCATACAAACTGGCACCGCTTCTGTTTGGCCATAACCTTGGTACAACACGTCACCAAATACCGCACGCGCCAAATGCGCAGTTTGATCTGCGATGGGTGCGCCGCCTACTTGCATCACTTTTAAATCGTCAAAAGTGCCCTGCGCGGCCGTCGGATGATTTGCCAAAGCGCTCAGCATAGCGGGAACAACGAAGAGGTAGCCGACCCGCTCGTCTTGCAGCATCCGCAGCGTCTCTTCAGGGTCAAAGTGATCGAGCAACAAATTAACCCCCCCCGCCAACCAGGTTGGGGTATATAAATAGCCGCTGCCGTGGGAAATTGGACCAACATGTAAACAAACATCCCCAGCTTGCATCGGCGGGAAGTTATAAAACCAATCGCGCCCCGCGGCCAACCAGCTACGGTGACTGTAGGCGACGCCTTTGGCCTTACCGGTGGTGCCGCCCGTGTGCCGAATGATGCACCAATCCTCTGGCGCAATCGCAATCATCGGGTCAACCTCTGAACACGCCGAAAGGCTCGACTCATAGTTCTCATCCCGGATAAGGATGTGTTCAAGCGTTGGAACAAGGGGTGCGACTTGCCGAATTTCATCGCGATAGATGCTAGCCACAATCACCGCCCGGCAGCCGGTGTGTGACAGCATGTGTGCGTGGCTTTCGATTGCATTACGTGCATAGAGCGGCACGCGAACGATGCCTGCAATGGCGCTGCCCAAGAAAAAATCCTGCGCTTCAATACTGTTATCTTCGAGCACCCCCACTCGGTCTCCGGGGTTTAGCCCCAAACCAAGCAACCAATTCGCCATCTGAACGCCACGGCGCCAGGCCCCTCGAAAAGTAATTCGCTGTGAGCCATGAATCACGGCAATTCGATCTGCGTTATAGGCAGCCGCTTGACGCATTAGGCTGGTCACCGTTAGTCCCTGTCCGCCGAGAGTCGTTTTCATGTTTTTTGACCGGGCCATAAGCCGACGTACAGTGAGTAACAAGAGCCTGCTAAAAACAACCCATCACAAACTTGGCCAAGCAACGCCGGCAGTTCAAGCACTATGCCGCCAGAGGCGATTGGCGACAGTATCGACATCAAAAAAAGTCCTAGAAAGGTTAGAGCGCCTTCCATCTTTGACCGTCCTAAATCACGACACCGACGCACCCAAAGTGCCAGTAAAGCAGGAAAGCAACCCGCGGCCAGCGCGCAAGACAAAACGAGCGCAACAGGTTCGGGGCGGAATTGAAATGCTCGTCCTAAAAGGCCCACGACAACGCCCATCGTTAATGCGACGATGAGGTACGATCCCAGAAACCACCAGTACTCGGCGCGCCTCGCTCGGCCATCAAACTTAAAATACTGCTGAAATACGACGCGCTGAACAGCCCATAGTGGCCCCCATTCAGCCTGTGGCTTCATCATTGCTACTCCCTGCATAGTTTTCCGCGTCTTTATTTGAGGCAATCCCGCATTACCACTGTAAACGGCATCTAATGCGGATGCACCCAGTTGTGAGCGTAATCCGGCCACCTTACCCTTCACGATTGGGTTACTCAACAGTGTCCCAAGCGGGCTAAACCGAACCTGGTGGCCTTTACTGCACGCTCGCAAACCGTCTGCGCCGCTTACCCGAAACGATTATGTGCTCCGGCTACAATCGAATAAGCAATGCCTTCACTAAAGCGCGCTGAGGCTTAGTTTCAAAGCTTGCAGCGCTTTGATATTCGCCCCACGAATTTGATCCATATCAGGCGCTGTCTGGCTGATATCGCCAAGCTCGGCGAGCACGACGTGCACCGTGTCGTGACCCCCAACTTGTTGCATCGTGGACAACCAGCGCCGCACATTGGGGTAGGCGCTAAAATCAAAGACATTGGTGTATTGTCCCTGCAGTTGACCAATCTCTACGTACGCCGCAAGGTCGGCGAGCGTCACCGAATCGCCGCACAAATAGGCTTGCTCGGACAGCATGGACTGATCGAATACAGTCAGCGCCGCACCGAGCGTCTTACGAGCAGCTTGTTGTACCGCATCAGGAATGTTCAGATCTTTGCGAATAGACGGCGCCACCAAACCCACTGAAGCCTCTCGAATATTGCGGTGGTGATAATGCAGGTACGCATCAATTCGCGCTTGGGCTTGGGGCGTACTCGGATAGACGTCTTCCCAACCGTGGGTCCTCGCCAAATAAGTCATAATGGCGTGCGCCTCACCAAGGGTAAATCCGGTCTCGCGCTCTTCGAGACAGGGAATGGTGCCAGCCGGGTGCTTTGCCAAAAAATCCGGGTGCCGGCTACCGTTATCGCCTTTAGAGCCTGGATTGGTTAGGACCAAATCGAAGGGCATTTTTTTCAGCAGCAATAACCACATCACAGCGCGAACCGGCTGCGAAAATGGCACGCCGTAAAGTATCAATGGATGCATCAGATCAACCTCAAGTTTGAAGCCCTTGATTAAATCAGGCTGTCCACTGGTTTGCCAATGCTGAGAATGAAGGCATCATCCACGGGTGGCGCCAGAGCGGACGACTAACCTAAGGGGGTCCGCTTGGACTCATTAGCCAAATTCGCACGAAGCTGAGACACTTGATTGATTTCATTCCGAGATGCCAAATGTCTAACTGTCCTTGTGGCCAACCCACTGTCGCCGAAGCCTGCTGCGCCGCCGTTATATCGGGAGACGAGCAAGCAGAAACCTGTGAGCGCCTGATGCGCGCGCGATACACCGCTTATGTGCAACGCAATGAGCCGTTTTTAATCTCGAGCTGGCATCCATCAACTCGGCCCAAGACAGTGCCGTTTGACGCGTTGACCCGTTGGGTTGGACTCAAGGTGATTAATAGCCAAGGCGGGGCGTCCCATACCTCAGGCGAGGTGGAATTTATTGCAACCTTCAAGCACCAGGGCAAAGCCTACAAAATGCATGAACGCAGTGCGTTTGTTCGGGAGCAGGGGCAATGGTTTTATTTCGATGGCACCATCTTATGAACGCGCGCCAACCATGTGGCTCACGCAGGCCCTGTAAATGACTTGATCTGCGGCAGCGGACCGCCGAATGATGCCCCAAGCAGCGGCCGTCAAGGCCAGACCCACGTCATTACATCGAGCCAAGCGACTTAATTTTACGTCTTCTCAGACTGGGATCTAAGCGCCGTCAGTTCCCGTTTAAGGGCCGCGCGCCCGGCTTCGGCTTCTGGATCAGAATCATAGTACGCCAGCTCTGTCGAAACATCGCCAGCAACACGAGTCCCGATCAACACCCTGGGTTGCGCATAATCGTAGGGTCTCGCCCTGTGAAGTAAGGCCCGGTTGTCCCACAACAAGGTATCCCCAACACGCCATTGATGTTGATATACGCGTGCGGGATCTGAGACCACAAAATCAACAAGATCCCGCAGCAAAACGCGGCTTTCTGCTCGAGACAAGCCGGGTATCCCAAAAGCATGGCGTCCGATAAACAAATTCAACACGCCGGTTTCCGGATGCACTTTTACTAAGGGTCGAAGATAAGCCTCACCGTGATAAAGACTGCCTGTACGTTGATCGGGATAATGTCCAAGATCATTGGCTTGGGAATACTGAGTCGAATGATATGCGCTGAGGCCGCTAATACGAGCTTTCATGGCATCTGGAAGAAACCGATAACCCGCCCGCAGATCGGCAAGCTCGGTTTCCCCCCCTCTACCTGGCACTTTGACCGCAGTCAGTAGCGCGCACTTGCTGCTGACAGGCCAATAGGTCGAGTCGGTATGCCACGCTTCGTTGCCTAAGTTGGTTTGCATTCGCTGACTGGCAACCGGGAAAATTTCGCTATAGCCACCATCATCCAACTTGATCTGATTCGCCAACGGTAGAGCTCCGAACTCAAGGACGCCAAAGCGTTCACCGAAGGTGATTTGTTCGGCTTCGGTCAGCGCCTGATCTGGAAACACGATAAAGCCATACTTTAAGAAGGCCCCATAGATTGCCTTGAAACCTTGTTCGTCGAGCTGACTTAAGGCAATTCCAGAGATTCTCGCACCAAAGTCGTGTGCTGAAAGTGGGTCGATCTGCATAACTCGCCTCCTTTCGCTTAAAACTAGCGCATATCTGTGATATTGACCATATCGGCCCTGATCCTTCCTTCGGCAGTTGGTTTCCAACGCCAGTAACTTTGGTAAAGTAATTAGCTCTCATAAGGAGTTCGATGTGACCGACGTTTATCAACAACTGAATCAAGCATCTTTTTGCCCGACCATGACCTTTTTTGGGTTAACCCATATCAAAAGCGACGCGGAAACGACTCACTTTACGGTCACCTTTCCTCAGGCGGCACTAAATCCAATGGGGTTTGTGCAGGGCGGTATGATCTCGGCAGCTCTTGATGATGCAACCTCGCTTGTCATGATCAAAGGCTACGATCGCAAAAAAGCGCCATTATCAACCAACTTACATGTGATGTTCCATCGCCCAATGCCGGAGGGCTTGGGTCATATTGAGGTCAAAATCATCAATCTCGGACGAAAAAGCGCAACTTCTGAAGGCCGTTTGTACGACCCGAATCAAAAACTCGTTGCGACATTGCTGCACTCGGCCCAACCCGTCGATACAGGACAATAAGGATCTATTATGGCGCTCACCGAATTCAACCACGACCTACCCAGTCATCACGAAGGTTGCCAGATTCGGTTGCGCCACAAGGCGACAGCCGAGGCGCAAGGCACACCGGTACTTTTTGTCCATGGCGCCACCTACGGGGCGACCCAAACCTTTGACTACGCTATCGACGGCCGCTCTTGGATGGATGAGATGGCGGATCAAGGTTTCGACGCTTGGTGTCTTGATTTGACCGGTTACGGACAATCTGATCGTCCAGGGGCGATGGCGGAGCCCGCGAATCTAAACGCTCCGCTCGTGCAAACCGATGATGCAGTTGTAGACGTCCAACGCGCGATTGAGTTCATTTGCGCGCAATGCGCACATGATGCCGTTGACTTGTTGGGTTATAGCTGGGGTACTGCCATTTGCGGTCGCGTCGCCGGTCAATTCCCCGAGCGGGTAAATCGTTTGATATTGTATGGCGCCCTATGGGTTGAAAAACAAGCGGATTTTAAAGCCAGCAGCAGCATCCCCGCTTATCGCACGGTCACCGCTCACGGCGCATTGAGTCGGTGGGCGCACGGCCTGGACCCGGTGGAATTTGAGACCGTTGTGGCGCCGACGGTTGCCGCCGATTGGTGTCAAACAATGGTTGAGACCGACCCAAACTATGACGCAGCGAAGCACGCTTTTCTTCGGGCACCCACCGGCGTTCGCGCGGATTTTGCACACTGCGCGCAAACGGGTATCGATTGGTATCAACCCGAGTTAATTCAAGCACCGACTCTTATCGTGGTCGGTGATCTAGATATCGAGACAACCCCTGAACAAGGTCTCATCGTTTTTAGCCGCCTGACCCAAGCGCATTCGCGGCAATTTACCCTCATCGGCGGTGGCACCCATAGTCTGCTGCTCGAGAACCGTCGTTTTCAGCTGTTTAATGCGGTGCACCAGTTTCTCAACGCCTAGGCAGTGACGCTTTCCAGCGCCTGCCAGACCAGGCACAGCAAGACGGTTCGGTTAAACCCATTTGCTCCAAATCACCGGAGACGCATTTTAAACCAAGCGCGCGTCGCACCACATCAGCCTTGACCGATACCCGTCTTCTGAAAGCAGGACTAGTCGCTGCGGCAATGAATACAACGCTTAGAGCCCCCCTCTAGGAATAATCGTAAAAGCCTTTTCCGGATTTACGGCCTAGCCAGCCGGCACGAACGTACTTCCGTAGCAGGGGATGGGTGCGATACTTCGAATCGCCAAACTCTTGATGAAATACATCCATGACGGCCAAGCAAACATCTAAACCGATCATATCGGCGAGGGTTAAAGGCCCCATTGGATGGTTCGCGCCCAATTTCATGGCAGCATCGATATCTTGCGCCGATGCCAAGCCTTCCGCGAGGATACCGACCGCTTCATTAATCATTGGCACGAGTATTCGATTCACGACAAAACCCGGTGCTTCGGCGACTTCAACTGGTTGCTTACCAATTTGAATCGCAACCGCATGCACTGCATCAACCGTTGCCTGCGCCGTGGCAATGCCGCGAATCAGTTCGACGAGTTTCATGACCGGTGCCGGATTAAAAAAGTGCATGCCCATCACTTGATCCGGCCGATTCGTCGCACTGGCAATCTCCGTTATCGACAACGACGAGGTATTCGAAACAAATAGGGTTGATGGTTGACAGATTGCATCAAGTTCGCCGAACACGACTTTTTTAATGGCCATACTTTCAATGATGGCTTCAACAATTAGATCGCAATCTGAAACTGCTGCGAGATCCGTCGCCCCGTTAATTCGACCTAAGATCGCTTGATGCTCAATTTCAGGCAAAGTGCCTTTTGCCACTTGTCGGTCGAGATTTTTCCGGACAATCTTCAGGCCACCGTTCACCAACGCTTCCGAAACATCCCGCAAGACCACATCCAACCCTGCGGCAGCAAACGCCTGAGCAATACCCGCACCCATGGTTCCTGCACCCAAAACGCCTATTTTTTGCATGTTTCGCTTCCTGTTATTGCTTGGCCGCGAACCTTATCAAGATTGCCAAAGGGGCGCAATTCAGGCCCAAAAGGCTCAAGGAATCCAGCAGGATGCAATTTTAGAGCGTCTGTTGGGGAAAGTATCCGCCCAATAAGATTGCGGCGCGCGAGCGCAGGTCTTTGGGTAACCTCCCATCCTGCGCTGTACGCGCCACAAAAACCGTTATCAATACCTAAAAATTTCGCTAAGCTACCTTATGAACATTGATCTCGATACTGGCCGATTAATCGTCTTTCTTACTGGCTTTGGCTTTTTCCTAGCCCTTGAAAGCCTCCTGCCCGCGCGCCATTTGGAAGGCGCAAAGTATCGGCGATTACTGACCCACAGCTTTATGGCAGGTGTAAACACACTGCTTGTGCGTACCCTTACCTTTGTACCGATGCTGGCTTGGCTGGTTTACGTTGAGCAGCAAGGCTGGGGACTGGCACGCTGGCTCGGGCTTTCGGGCTGGCTTGAATTCATTATCTCGATTATTGTTCTGGACGCATTTGATTATTTTTGGCATCGCGCCAATCATCGCATCACGTTTTTATGGCGCTTTCATAAAGCCCATCACGCAGACACTTCAATCGATGTTTCGACGGCCCTGCGGTTTCATCCTGGGGAGTTATTATTGTCAACCTTCGCCAAAGCGACCTGGGTCGTTATTTGGGGACCATCGGCCATAGCTTGGTTTTTATTCGAGATTCTGGTCAGTTGGTTCGCCCAGGCCCATCATGCTAACTGGGACCTTCCTGACGGTCTCGAACGCGTTGTGAGGCGCATTTGGGTGACGCCCCGTTTTCATGCCACCCATCACCTCGTTGACCGACGCTTCGGAGACGCTAATTTCTCAACATTGCTCAGCATTTGGGACCCCTGCTTTGGCACGGAGGCTAACGCGCTGACTCAAGCCCAAATAAAAGAATGTGATTTAGGACTGCCAGATGCTCGGGATCAAACAGCCTCCTTTAGACACTGGCTGGCCGAACCCTTCTCAAACCAGAACCTCGGACTGAGCAAAAGCCGTCAAGCGGATTAGCCTTCACTCATCGCCGAATTTTCTGTTAACGTAGCTACTAAGATTTACCGACTACTTACCATCACGCAAGTGGGAGCAATCCATGAAGAAATTACTTTTAATCACCTGTCTTCTGCCTTGTTTAGCAATGGCGGCTGAACACGGCGGCACGGCAGCGCCCGAAAAGAAGCAAGAACACGGCGGCTCAGCCGCGCCTGAAAAAGCGCATCAAGAACATGGCGGCAAGGCCGCAGCGGAAAAACCGGACGCGGAGCATGGCGGCAAAGCTGCCCCTGAAAAAGAAGCGCACGAACATGGTGGCGCGCCTGCTTCAGAAAAGCCGAATCACTCGTAACCCAATTTACTTGCAGAATCTGACAAGATGGCTTCATCCGCATCTCGTTTAGGCCGTAGTAGCACCCCCGTTGGCTGGTGCTGCCGACTCTTCGCGTCTTGCCTGATTTTCCTAGGCGGGGCGCTATCAGCGGCGCCGATTGATCCGCAGCCAATCCAGTTTTATGTAGACGATATCAAAGCGGCGATGACTGAACACATCCAGTCGTTAACCGTGATTGATGGCTATTGGCATACCATCGACGACAAAACCTTAGATGAACTGGTTTTGAAATTTATTCAGGTACACGACCCAGTCCGCCAAATCAATCAAGGCGTTTACTTCGCCTGTACGGATTTCCATGAACAGCACGACGATGAAAAAATTTACGACATGGACTTCTGGCTTAAGCCCGTCGATGGCGTGCTCAAAGTTTTTCAAACTAAAGTTCATAAAGAGCCCAGGCACACGCTCCTCTACGGCTGGTATAAGCACCCAAGATATACCTTCGTAAATGATGAAATCGAGTATCTTTACTAAACACCCTTTAAGCCGCTGCCTTTAATTCGGGGGGTTTTGTATCCCGATGCGCAGCCCATTTTAAATTCTCCGCTTTCACCGCCGCACGGCCAAGCTAGGGCGCATCGGCAATTTTATCGAGGTTAGGCGACCGTCAAAGCCGTCTGCCTTGATCCAACCTGTATTCAAAGACGTAAGTAGAGGAAAATTGGAAGCACTTTATGATCCGAGCGCTTTTTGTTCTATTTTCTTTGAATGCATTCCCCAGCCTAGCGGACACATTTGATTTTGAGGTGCTGCTCAACGGCAAACCCATCGGCCATCACAAGATTACACTCTCCGTCGACGAGCGCGGCCATCAAGTGGTACAAGGCGAGGCCGACTATAGGGTAAAACTGCTTGGCATCACGTTTTTTGCCTATCAGCATCAGCATCGGGAAATCTGGGATGACAACTGCCTACAGTCCTTGAGCACCAGTACACAGAGCAATGGCGAGTTGGCGCAAGTCACCCTAACGAGCAGTCCTGAGGGCTACGCATTAACAACTTTAAAAGAACCTAAAGCGCTTACATTGGATGAACAACCCTGCCTATGGTCCTACGCCTATTGGCGGAAAGACTTTACCAGTCAACGGCAACTGATGAATGGCCAAACCGGGCAAATGAGTCCCGTATCGTTCGAGCGCCGCCCACCCATCGAGGCAAACCCCTTGAACTCTGGGCCAGTGCCCGAGCCGTCACTGGGTGAGGCGCTGGAAAGCGCTGGCTTCCGCTACAGACTGGTTACTGACGATCAAACGATCAATGTAGACTATAGTTCTGCTGGGCAGTGGGTTGGATTGCAGGTCGATCTTGCCCCCAACCGGGTACTCACCTACCGATTGCGGAAGATGCTGTAAGGCGCCTCATCTTGGGGCCTCGTAACGCTCTAGTGCGGTTGAACGGGCGGCATCATCGAGACTTCTTCCGACAAGAAGCCACCCCATTTCGCGTCCGGGTCGAACAGTTTTGCTTCATCCGCCTGAATTTCTGCCGCAATCAGAGGATCACTGAGGTGCGCCATGCACGCTTTTTGCGCGGCCCAATCCGAGAACCACATCTCTGTGATCACATCAAACGGGGGGTTAGCGGCTGGCAGATGCGCGGGATCTAAATACCGCCGAATATAAGAGGCAGCAAACCCGGCCAAGACTCGCTCACCGATTTTTCGATGATGGGCTTCGTAGTAATCTTTAAACGTAGCCAGATCCAGATCCTTGCGACGCTTTAAAAATACAACTTGTTTGATCATCTTTCACCTCTTCCTTGTGTTGCTTTCAACCCTTTTGGTGACCTCAATCCGAATGCCGGCGGCGCCTGTGCTTTCGTTTCTTCTCCTAATCCCAACTCGGCGCTGGCGCTTTAACCTCTACTTTACACCGTCAAGGCTGAGACTGGCGAGACTTGGCTTGCTGCGTCCTGGAGCCCTTTTTAGGACCAAAATGAGGCAAGCCTGCAATCCCTGAAGGCCGCAGGCCGATCGCATCTCATTCCAGCACCAGGGCCAAACCCCGCGCTCGATTGCATTCGCGTTATACCCCTTGGCCGCCACCGAATATCGGATGACCCAGCAACCCCATGTGCGGTAGAGTTCAAGCAAGAGACTGATTCCAAACGCCATGCAAGCCTCAGGAGCAAATCATCGAACCGACAACCGCCACTACAAACCAACCCGCCAACAGTCAGAAAGCCATTGGATTTTGGCGCGGCTGGTCTTTAGTCGTTGGCGGCACCATTGGTTCGGGCATTTTTATGCTACCCGCCCTACTCGCACCATTCGGACTCCTGGGCATCATAGGTTGGTTAATCGCAGGCGCGGGCGCTTTAGTCCTATCGCTTATGCTGTCCGACCTGGCGCGTACCCTGCCAGTTATTGGCGGACCTTACGCTTACGCGCGCGCCGGCATGGGCGACTTCATCGGTTTTTGGATTGGCTGGGGCTACTGGATCGCCCTTTGGGCCGCAACAGCCGCCATTGCGGTGGCTTGTGTTGGCTACCTGTCGTTTTTCTTTCCGGTTCTCGCCTCAAGCGGCCCCATCTCAGCTGGGGCGACGCTGGTTTTAATCTGGACTTTAGTGCTGATCAACTGCCAGTCCATAGCCGCATCCGGTAACGTCCAACTACTCACCACAGTTCTAAAAATTCTGCCTCTATTGTTGGTCGGCGGCTTGGGCTTGACAATGGGGTCGAGTGAGAATATCCCAGCACTAAACCCCACCGGTGGGTCTTACCTTGCCGTCATTGCAACCAGTGTAACTCTGGTTATGTGGGCTTTCGTTGGTTTAGAGGGCGGGACAGTGCCCGCCGCCGATATGAAGGATCCCGAGCGATTGATCCCCAAAATTTTGATTACCGGTACCTTGACAGTCCTCACAGTTTATCTGATTGCGTATTTGGGCGTGGTCTTACTCCTGCCAGCGGCTACACTCGCGACCTCTAACGCACCGTTCGCAGACGCTTCGGTTTTAGTGCTCGGCCGATCGGGCGCGAGCGTGATCGCAGCCGGCGCGATCATGGCAACCTTTGGCGCACTCAACACCCAGATCTTACTATCGGGTCAGCTCGTCCGCGCTATTTCGTTGGATCGACTTTTTCCAGGAAGACTGGATCAACTCAATCAAGGCGGCACACCGGCTAAAGCAATGATCGTTTCCGGCATTTTGGCGAGTCTTTTGGTCGTTATGAACTACCAAAAAGGGCTCGTGGAAGCCTTTAATATGATGATTTTATTATCAACCTTAACCACTTTAATCCCACTCGCCTTCGCGGCCGTTACCGCCATGATTCTCTTTCGAGGTCAGCCAGGTAATAGGAAAAAATTGATCACCGCGGGCCTTGCGTTCTCCTATGCCCTGCTTGTGATCATCGGCGCCGGTCAGGAAACCGTATATTTCGGCTTCATTTTACTGGTTGCGGCCATGCCCTTTTATGCACTTTTAAAGCGGGATATAAACTCCGACAATCCCATCTGAACCAAACCGATCAAACTCAATTGATCACAACATCGTAACCTACCCCAGCCAACCCACGACATCATCACGGCACCACTATGAACATCGCGATTATCGGCGCCGGTTTGTCCAGCGCAACCCTTTGTCAAAGCCTGAGCACATTGGGTACTTTAACAATCTTTGAAAAATCAAGGGGGATTGGTGGACGAATGGCCACACGTCAAGGTGTCGATGCAAATTGGGATCACGGCGCACCCTGCTTTATTGCTCGAGACAGCGGATTTAAGCAATTTTTGCAGCCATTCCTAGCAGATCAAACCCTCACCGAGTGGCATCCAAAAATGACTACGCTCGGCCTTAACCAAAAGTCTTATAAACGTACCTGGTTCGAGCCGCATTACATTGGCCAACCAACCATGAACCAGTGGCTCAAAACCCTCTTTGCTCGGCATGCCGTCGAAACACAAAGTGAGATCCAATCGATTTATGGCGAGCCCGGCAAGTGGTACCTTGCCAGCGCCGAGCGCGCTCATGGCCCTTTTGACTGGGTCCTTTGCAGCACGCCGCTGGCGCAGACGCAGACCCTCTTTGCTCGCTTCAACTTTGATCTCTCCGCGCGCTACCAGCCCGGCTTTACATTATTGTGCCAAACGACTTTGAATCCCAGCTGGGATCGCGCGGTCTGCCAAGATGCGGTGGTTGCCGAGCTGATATTGTCTGGACGTCGTCCAAGTCGCCGCCACCCCAGTGCTCTTGTGGTCCATGCCCAAGACCAGTGGGCGAGCGAACACATAGATTCAGATCTGGCAGGGGTCGAGCAGACGTTGCGGGGCGCGACCGAGGCCCTCCTAAGCGCGACACTTGACAGTGCAAAACTTCACCGTTGGCGATCGGCAAAGGTCATCGAGCAGGCCGCCCACACCCATTGGCTGCACCCCACGCTTCAACTCGGCGCCTGTTGCGATTGGGGCGGAACTCGGGGGGCAGAATCGGCCTTTGTTTCAGCAAAAGCGCTCGCGACCGCACTCGTCAACAATGGCTAGAGAAACGCAATCGGCGCGACGCCCTAATGGGAACTTGCACCCTGCGAAGAATCAACAATTCCACAAGGACCTCGTCATCGAAAGCCTAATATTCCGGCAAGATGCAGCCTTGGGCTAACAGCTCCTGACGCATCAAATTCACCAGAGGATTAGTCTCTATGACTGGATTAATTGTTCCAACTTGATTTGATCCGCTGCGAAATTTCGAATGCCTTCTGCAAGCTTTTCGGTTGCCATGGGATCCTCGTTCATCGACCACCGAAAACTGGACTCATTCATTTCTAGCTGAGGGCGTCCAGAATCCATCGAAGGCGTGAGTTGCCGCGGCAACGAACCGGAATCAGCGGCTAGTGCGCTCAAAAGATCCGGACTAATCGTCAGTCGGTCACAACCTGCTAGAGCCTCAATCTCGCCTAGATTCCTGAAACTCGCACCCATGACCACGGTTGAGTAATGGTTCGCCTTGTAGTACTTATAAATTTCCTGCACAGATAGGACACCGGGGTCATTGTCGGAGTTATAGTCAATCCCGGTCTTAGCCTTATGCCAATCAAGGATCCGGCCAACAAAGGGCGAGATGAGATATACGCCCGCATCGGCGCAAGCGGCCGCCTGAGCGAAACCAAAGAGCAGCGTTAAATTGCACTGGATACCGTCACGTTCAAGGGATCGAGCGGCTTTGATCCCCTCCCAAGTACTCGCGATTTTTACCAAAATTCGATCCGATGAAATGCCCATTCGATCGTAGTGTTCGATCATCGTTTTCGCCTGAGCAATGGTTGCCTCGGTTTGAAACGACAACCGCGCATCTACCTCGGAGGACACACGGCCGGGGATGATCTTCAAAATCTCGCATCCAATATCAACAGCAAACTGCAGGCAGGCCGCTTGCACACCCGGCGCGCCTCCAACCTGTCTAGCGGTTGACTTCGCCGCACCAAGAGTTGCCTCGTAGGCGGGCAAGCTCGCCGCTTTTAAGAGCAGTGACGGATTGGTGGTCGCATCCAGCGGTTGATATCGCTGAATCGCTTCAATATCGCCGGTGTCCGCCACAACATCGGTCATCGTTTTCAGTTGATCTAATTTATTCACCCGCGTCTCCCCAATCTCACCGCTGTTATCCCTCAAACTCACCTCGAACCCATCATATCCTGCAATCAATACGCTGGCATTGACCCTTTAGCGAGATCGCGGGGCCGCTCAAAGCCCATCACCCCATGCAACCCATTGTGCAACTCGTTAATCCTTCTCGCGGACATAAAACGGCAAATTGGCGTGACCCACGCCACCTGCATCATCCAACACCTCAACAAACAACCGATACGCGCCGGGTTGAGAAGGCATCAAAACCGCTACTTTTGCGTCGCTCGGCAGACTGATTAAATTAGGCACAGGCGCCGGCACCACCTCGGGATCACCACCGACCTCCTTGGCTTTACTCTCCGGACGGACGGTCCAACGATAGGTTAAAGCTCCGTTTTCCGCATCCAACGCCACAACATCAGCTTGTAGGCGCGTCCCGGCCAAGCCTACAACGCTTTTATTCGCTGTTTGGCCTGCTAGCCGAATTAAACCAACGTTTGGTGCTCGATTGCTTGGCCAGTCGCCCTGCCAAATATACTGCAAGGCATCAGCCGCTTCGGTTCGATCACCCGTTTCCATGAGCGTGCCATACCACGTTGGCGTCCGTTCTTGCTTTTGTCCCCAAAGAAAGGCGTAAGCACCAATGATGCGCCCCGGATTGACTTTAATCACTTGCTCGTAGCCCGCTACATAATGGGCCGCCTTTGCCGCACTCGTTAACTCGATCGGCGCTTGCCACGCCGTACTCGGGACCTCCCAGTGACCAATGGTTCCCCACTCGGTCACCATGAGCGGCTCGGTCAGTCCTAATTCATCCATAGCTCGATCTAGGCCCATGATGCCGCCGTAGACTTGCGTACTGTAAAAATCTAAGGCCGGCGCCCGTGTGCGTAATAACTCAACATCCTGAGCCCCTAACCCTGCCAGGGCAGTGGTCACAGGGTGATTAGGGTCGACCTCATGGATCATCTCCGCGATTTCATTCACCGCATCCCAAACTTTTGGATTAATTGCTTCTAAATTCAGCTCATTCCCAATAATCCAAGTCAATAAAGCTGGATGGTTTTTAAATCGATCAACCTGCTGCCGAAAGCGTTGTAGCTGTGCGGCAACCGCCGCCTGATCGTTGTAATCAAAGCCAAGTCGCTCGCGACCCACATCGAGACACAGCGAAACAGTCAACTCCAGAGCATGCGCATCGTCTAAAATCTGCCCGTCACCCACATGCCAAGTTCGAATCGAGTTCGCCCCGTGCGCCTTCAAACTGGTTAAGGAGCCCGCGACGGCACCGGCACCATTCGGGCGATAGGGCTCGCCGCCTCGGTGCAATTGATAAGCCCCAGGTGTTCCCACCACTTCTACCTTAATCGGCCCGTCTGACGCGGCACAACCCAAAAGGCTCAGCCAGAGCAACATCAAAAAACTCAGAACCTGACCCTGACGCCGATTAAAGCTCGGGTTCTGATCGCTCGCAGAGTGTCGATGCCCCACCCGTTTAGTGATCAGATAACGCAGGCCGATCAATTTACCAATCTCGGACCGGTTGAAGCGCGCGTCACAACATGGCACGCGAACAAACGCTCGGACGAATCTACGGGCTCACCCCTGAGCTTCTGAATCAGCAATCCCGTTAGCGCTTCAGCCATCTCGACAATGGGCTGACGAACCGTCGTCAAGGGTGGCCAGATTCTGGAAGCAATCGGCGTATCGTCAAAGCCGACAACCGAGAGATCCTCAGGAATTCGCAAACCCCGCTCTCGGGCTTCAAAAATCGTGCCCGCCGCCATATCGTCATTGCTCGCAATAATGGCGGAAGGCGGTGATCTGAGATCAAGCAACGCCCGGGTGGCGGACCCTCCTGATTCAAAACTAAACTGCCCATCCTGAACGTACTCGCGATGATATTCGATTGCATTGGCCTTTAACGCGCGCAAATAGCCTTCAAATCGATGCGCTGTCGCTGCATGAATCGGGTCTCCCTTGATAAAGCCAAGCCGCTGGTGCCCTTGATCTATCAAAAACTGTGTTACATCAAAACTGGCCTGTTCATCGTTACAGTGAATACTGAGCTCATCAGCAAGTGACATTCGGGGGGCTATTCGGGCGAACGGAATATCCAGATCCGTTAATAAGCTTTGAATCGAGGTGAAGTCGCCAATCGGTGCAGGTAGCACCACGCCGTCTAGCCTAGATTGTGATACAAACCGGCGAACATCTTGGATCAGATCCGGATTGGGTAACGTTAGTGGCAATAGCAATAACGTATAGCCTCCAGCTTCGCAGGCTTTTAAGGCGCCATTTAAAACCTTTTGCACATAGCTAAATTCGTTCGGATTTTCGTAAATTAAACCAATCACATAAAACCGCTTGCCCGACAGTACGCGGGCGGCCGTGTTCGGTCTGTAATGGAGGTCATTGATCGCGGCGAGGACTTTTTCGCGCGTACTCTCGCGGACATTGATTTCGGCATTCACGACTCGAGAGACCGTTTTAATCGAAACCCCGGCTTGCTTCGCGACATCGAAAATAGTGGGTGCTTTTGCGGTTCGGCGTCCTGGTGCTTGATCCTGATCGGTCATGGGTAATTTCATTCGGTTGATGAGTTGTGATGGCCCTATTGCGCCGGACCGCCAAATTTGGCGATTGCTCGCGCCTAATCGCATTCAAGCACGTTTCCATGCCCAAGCGAAGGTGCGCTCCGTCAGGCCGTTGGAAGACCGCATTGCCTAAACCCTAACGCGCAATCAGGTCTAAGACCACGTACTAATCGCCCCGTGTCCTCAGCCTATCTCCGCGCCCTAAGGCGATGGTGAAAACCGTCAATCAGACGTCCGATAGCGCTACCCTAATTGTGCTAGGCGCACTCTTTCCCTAAAATTGACAACGCTGTCATTATTTCATCATTGATCGCGCTGGGTCAATTCAGCACCACCGATCAACGAGACCTCAAGCGCCTTGCCTGCCCCTTAATCGATGAGGCCCACCCTAGACGGTGGGCGCCATATTGGCAGCGCCGCATCGCAATCCCTCGAGAAATGGGCTCCCAGCGCCCCCGCTGCAAAGACCTGAAGCGCCTGCGGGCCAGATACTCAGTGCATCAAAATCCAGGACGAACCGCCCTTAAGAACACCTGCCTCTGCGGAAATGCCCAATTGCTCTTATAGGATAACCGTTTCAGCGCATTTTGGATTGACACTCTGTGGGGCTCGAACCGATAGTGCGTTTGGATACAGTAAGCACGCGAACACATGCTGTTCGTTCACTCGCTGCGACGCGATCTTTGGGAACATCGTCCATCTGGCAGATCAGATTGGCATCACTGTCAAAGGCAATCGATCGAAAGATTTATAGACAACGTTGGTACAAGCCAGGCGACAGGGCGATGCGAAATTTAAAACTGACAACCCCAAACACTCAGCCCGATTTCGGCGGTTTCGTGACGTTTGCGGGCGAACGCTACTATCAGATCTGTGATGTGGATGACCTACCCCCGTTTTTCGTCAGCCTCGCTGCGAGAGGCGATCATTGGCTGTTTATCTCATCCACATCGGGATTGACCGCCGGACGCAGTGCACCAGAATATGCGCTATTTCCGTATGTTCCGGTAGACCGAATCCATGAAAGTCATCAACACACCGGCTCGGTTACCCACATCAAAGTACACAGCGGCGGTCAAACCCGATTTTGGTCACCCTTCTTTCACCAAAAGCCTTGGAAAGGCCGTTGCACCCGCAATTTGTATAAAAACACGCTCGGCACCAAAATTTGCTTCGAAGAAGTTCACCATGAGTATCAACTGACCTTCCGAATGACTTGGTCAACCAGCGAGACGTTTGGGTTTATTGCAAGCGGCGAACTCCTGAATCACGGTCAGAACTCGGTCGAGTTGTCGCTGCTCACGGGGTTGCAGAATATCTTGCCGGCCAACACACCTCGAGCGATTCAAGAATCGTCAAGCAATCTCGTTGACGCTTACAAACGCAGCGAACTCGATTCTGAAACAGGCCTTGGACTCTATACTTTGTACTCCGCGATCTCCGACCGGGCTCAAGCGAACGAGTCCCTCAGAGCCAATACTGCTTTTTGTTTAGGTCTCGATCACGCGCAAACACTGATTTCAAACGACCAACTTCAGCAGTTTTTAATGAATGAGGGACTGAACGCCACCTCCGAAACGAAAGGCGTACGTGGCCTGCACTTAACGCACGCTCGATTTATTCTGGCAACGAACCAGGATCAGTCCTGGGACCTAGTGGCCGACACCCAAAACTCACAAAGCCAAATCGTTGCCCTGAAAGCCTTTTTGAAAGACCCTGCGGCCCTGCGACACATGATTCATCAGGAGGTCGAACTGGGCAGCCGAGAATTGGCCCGCCTGGTCGCCGGCAGCGATGGCCTGCAGGCCTCAGGCGAAGAAGCCGTGACCGTGCACCATTATGCGAACGTATTATTCAATATCATGCGGGGTGGGACCTTCATCGATCATGGGTTGATTACCAAAATCGATTTCCTGAAGTCCGTGGAAACCTTCAACCGAGCCTTGCACGCCCAGGCCGAGAAGACGCTAAAAGACCGGCCTGCTCAATTTTCTCGCGGGGCTTTGATGGAGAGCATCAAAGACGCTTGTTCACCGCAACTCCACCGCTTAGCCCTAGAATATTTACCCATTAGCTTCGGGCGACGGCATGGCGATCCGTCGCGGCCTTGGAATCATTTTGAAATCAAACTCAAAGACAATGACGGGCAGCGATTGCTCGCTTATGAGGGCAACTGGCGCGATATTTTTCAAAACTGGGAAGCGTTAAGCCTCAGTTATCCGGACTTTATTCCAAGCATGATCGCAAAGTTTGTGAACGCCTCCACCATCGATGGCTACAATCCATACCGCGTAACCCAAGATGGGATCGATTGGGAAGTCGAAGACTTGGAAGACCCCTGGAGCTATATTGGTTACTGGGGCGATCACCAAATTATCTACCTGTTGAAGTTCCTCGAGCTCTCCGAGGCCTTCTACCCAAATCTTTTAACCGAGCTGATGATCGAGCCATTATTCAGTTACGCCAATGTCCCGTACCGGCTCAAGCCCTTTGATGAGATCGTAAAAGATTCAAAGAACACGGTCTTGTATGATGAGGCGCTCGCCAAACAGATTGAACACAGAGTCTCGGAATTTGGCGCAGACGGCAAGCTGATTTTGACCCAAGACCATGAGGTGTACCAGGTCACCTTACTCGAAAAGCTGCTTGTACCGATGCTCAGTAAACTGTCTAACTTGGTCGTCGGCGGCGGCATCTGGCTCAATACCCAACGGCCAGAATGGAATGATGGCAATAATGCGCTGGTCGGCTCTGGCGTGTCCTTCGTCACTTTGTGCTATCTACAGCGCTACGCGCAATTTTTAAAAACGATTCTGGCAAGCTGCCCTAAACAGATCATCCTTACCCATGCGGTTGGTGATTGGCTCACCCGCACGAATGGGGTCCTAACCGATATTTTAACCCAGCTTCAAGATAAGCCCCTTAATCCGGAGCAGCGGTTCAAGAGCCTCAAAGCGCTTGGCCAGGCTGCAAGCGCGTACAGAGCGGAGGTCTATCAAGCTGAGGCGCTCGAGAAGGGTGTTTTTGAGCGATCCTCTATCGACGCACTCATTGATTCTGCGTTACCGATTTTTGAGCGCACCATCGCCGAAAACCAACGCGAAGATGGGCTATTTCAAACCTATAACTTACTTAAAACCGAAAACGAGCAGGCTACTATTTCCCATTTGTACCCGATGCTTGAAGGGCAAGTCGCAATTTTAAGTGCCAAAACGCTGTCCCCCTCAGAAAGTGTCAAAGTCCTTGATGCGTTGTTTTCGAGCGACATCTACCGACCGGATCAAGAGACCTTCATGTTGTACCCGGATCGATCGCTGACTGACTTCCTCGATAAAAACCGTTTCTCGATAGCGTCTGTTCAGGGCAATAACCTCATCCAAAAAATGCTTGCAGCAGAGGATCAACGACTGCTGATCAAAGACCCAAATGGCGATTTAAGATTTCATCCGGACTGCACCAACATCGATGCTTTGAACGAGCGACTCAACAGCGTCATGAAGGACTACCCGCTAGACCAGCCGCAAAGCGCGCTCGACGCAGTGCACGCCTGCTTTGAAAAGGTCTTCAATCACCATGCCTTCACCGGACGATCCGGCGGCATGTTTGGCTTTGAAGGCTTGGGCTGTATCTATTGGCATATGGTTGCAAAATTACTACTCGCCGTTCAAGAAACCTATTTTTCGGCGGTTGATGAAGGTGCTAACACAGACCTACTGAGCCAGCTGGCCAACCATTACTACCGTGTTCGAGCCGGATTCGGATTTAACAAGAGCCCCCAAGATTTTGGTGCGTTTCCCACCGACCCTTATTCGCACACGCCAAAACATGCGGGCGCCCAACAGCCAGGCATGACAGGTCAAGTTAAAGAAGAAGTCCTAACCCGGTTTGGGGAGTTGGGCCTTCGGATCAAGAGCGGTCAAGTTACGTTTGATCCAAGACTTCTTACAAAAACAGCCTTCAGCGAGAAGGCAACAACCTTTGAATTCTTGGACGCAAGCGATGAATGGCACACGCTGAACCTTAGTAAAAATGCCCTGGGCTTCACTTGGTGCCAAGTCCCAATCGTTTATCAACTGACTAATCATGATTTCAGCATCGAGGTCACGGAAGCCGATGGCGGTGTCGTAACCGTACCTGGACAGACCCTCCCACGCACTATAAGCGATCGGTTGATTAGTCGTTCGAGCGCGATTGTTCAACTCAAGGTGTTGATCCCCCAAGTCGCGCTGCTGTCCTAAAAGCGCCGCGCCGCGTGCACCACGCCCATAAATAATCAAATTCTGCTGGCCAATTCCTTTATACTTGCGCGCTCTTAAGAGGACTCGCGTAGTGGAACTGACCGAACTGATCTCTCTGTCGATTTTTGCAACGGTTGCAGCGTTTACGCCCGGCCCAAACAACCTCCTGCTTGCCGCCTCAAGCGCCAATTTTGGCTTACGCGCGACCTGGCCTCACATGGCGGGCGTCATCATTGGATTCACCCTTCTCGTTGCCATTGCCGCTTTTGGTCTGGGCTGGCTGCTGACCGAAATTCCAATGTTACAAATCACTTTAAGGTTGCTTGGCCTTGTCCTTATCGCCTTGATCGCTTACCGACTGTTAATCAGCCATACGCTTGATCGCCAAAATGCCCAGCGGCCGATGCGGTTTATCGAAGCGGTCTTATTCCAATGGATTAATCCTAAGGGCGTCGTTGTGATCATCTCCGCAATTTCCGCCTACACCGACCCTGCGAGCATTGTGCTGAGTGAAGTCGCGATTTTAATCACGTTGTTCTTCTTGGTGACCTTGGGCTCGGTGCTCTTGTGGGCCGGCGCCGGCGCTTTTATCGCACGCAAGCTCACCAGCCAGCGGCGGCTTGTTTGGTTTAATCGCATAGCAGCAGCCTTGCTACTGCTCAGTGTGGCACCGGTACTACTCAACCTCGTTTAAGGCCCCAAAATAAGCCTCTAAAAAAGCGCTAAGAATTTGAGCCAGCTCTCAACAGCCTGTAGTCCGAGGGTTCTAAGTCGTGGGTGACCGCCCAAAATTTTTGCAAACTAAATGGCGAATTATTGATCACCTGGCCCGATTGGTTTTTATACCAACTCTCAACACTCGGATGCCCCCAGGCGAGCTGCCCACTGATCGCTTGGACCTCTTTATTGTATTGATCATTGATTTCTTCGCGCACATCAAGCGCCTTAATATCGTTGGACACGAGGAGCGCTAAACACTGCATCACATAGTGTATCTGACATTCGATTTGATAAATAATGCTGCCACCATGCACGATATTCGTATTGGGACCATACAAGAAAAACAAATTTGGAAAGCCCGGCATATTAGTACCCTTATAGGCGTTGGCAGCATCACCCCAGACGCCTGTTAGGTCTTGCCCGCCAAGCCCTAATACCTGCATGGGTGACAGCAATTCATTGGACTTAAAACCCGTCGCAAGGATCAATACATCGATCGGATGGTGTTCACCATTGCTCGTTTCAACCCCGGTTTCTGTGATCCGGGCAATGCCATCGGCAACCAAACTGACATCGGCCCTAGCGAGGGTTTCATACCAGCCATTATCAACAATCAACCGCTTTCCCCAGACGGGAAAATCTGGGACACAATGGGGCACATAGTCTTGTTTCGGTCCTAAGCCCGTTTTAACAAAATCAATCAGCACCTCACGCATGGCGTGATTAGCCTCATTCACGGAAACAGATTGATCTTTCCAAGCAGGATCGACCACCACCGCGGGCCAAGACCGATCACCAAAGATCAGGATCATCCGAGCACGATGAAATTCTGCATAGTAGGGGATGTGATTCAAAGCCCAAATTAAGCCAGGCTCAACGGGTTTATAATAATCTCGAGCCGGTGCGACCCAATGCGGCGTTCGCTGAAAGACAAATGTATGCCCCGCCCGATCAGCCGTCTTTGGCAAGAGCTGAACACAACTGCAGCCGGTCCCAATCACCCCGACGCGCTTGCCAGTAAGATCCTCGTCGCGCCATCTTGCGGAATGCCACATTGCGCCCTGAAAAGACGACAGGCCCTCAATATTCGGTATCGACGGCTGATTCAACTGACCGACCGCACTGACTACCGCATTAAATGTCTCGGTCTGCTGTTCACCGCCGCGTGAATAAGACACTGACCAGGAATTAAGGTCTTCGTCATAGACCATGCGGGTCACAGAACAGCCAAACTGGATATGTTCTCGGACATTAAATTCATCCGCACACTCCTCGAAATAAGCGTGAAGCTCATCCCGCTTAGAGAAGTATCCGGACCAATTCGGATTCCGATGAAACGAGTAGGAATAAAAATGATTCGGCGTATCCACACCACAGTCCGGATACCGGTTTTCGTACCAAGTCCCACCCACTGCGTCATTTTTTTCGAGAATAGTAAAGGCAATGCCTGCTTCTTTTAATTTGGCGGCAGTGCCCAGACCGGACATACCTGCGCCAACAATGAGCACCCGAAAATCGGCCGCCTGACCTTGACCGACAGCAGCTTGTAGCGTTGGCAACCACTGGCTATCGCGATTTTTAAAACGGGTTTCTTCCATCAACATTTCTGCGGTTCCAATCTCAACGTCCTCGCCCGTTGAAAACGCCAACATCTGATGAAAACGGGTCAGGCTGGGCGCTTGGCCGACCGATCGTTGTCCGTCGCGAACCTCGGATAGGATTGAAATAGCCTGCTCGCGGATATCGGAGGTGAGCTCAGGGCTGTAGCCACCCGAGTCATCCGGAAACAAACTCCCCTCAGGCGCCTCGATCGGTGCAGGGGCATATCGTTCGCTCAGCCAAATGTCATCGCCCGTAATGGTTGCCAAGACCAACAACAGGTTAGGTGTATTCACATCTTGCAACGCTTCGCGAAGCGTCTCATTCGTTCCCGGTAAGGTCATTGAAGGTCCTTTGATGCGGCTTAACCGCTTTATTTTTTAGTTCAAAATGGCCACTCGTTAACAGACCATGATGATAGGTTTAACTAAACCACTGTCACAAACCATGCGTCAACACATTCAGCCGTTATAAACGGACTGGTTCACCCTATTCAGTGCATCAAGTCGCCGCTGAATCAGGAAGAGAACCGCTTTAGGAAGCTTGAATACTATGAACCGTGTAAGCACACCCGTTGTCGTGATTGCCGTTGCAGTAACAATCGGGATCGTATTCATTGCAATCACAACCTTGCAGAACGCCAGCCAAAACACCTCGATTGGCGCGTCAATGCGCCCTTTCTAGGCGATTTTTTGTTCGGCATTCACTTTGAGTCTAGACTGCCCCGTAGGCTGTTGATTGAGATGAGCATCCCGTGGTTAAAGACAAATTTCCTGCTGAAAAGCTCAGTGATGCAGCGTATCGTCACATAACGCTAAAAGGACTGCCCTATGCTTGCCGTTAATCCAATCGTCTCGCGCGGATCTCGAGTCAAGGCCGGGATCATGCTCTTCGGTGTCACGAGCCTGACGGCGGTTATCGGCAGTACCGGGTCAATTCAGGCCAGCAGCTTTTATGCCGCGCTCACCCAGCCAACTTGGGCACCACCGGCTTGGCTGTTCGGCCCGGTGTGGACAACGCTGTATATCATGATGGCCTATTCTGGTTATCGTATCTGGCGGCGAACTTTAGCCTTTACCCACCCAGCGTTAAGGCTGTTCTACGGGCAGCTGTTTTTAAACGGTCTGTGGTCTTGGGTATTTTTTGTCTGGCATTGGGGAGCGCTGGCCCTAATCAATATTTTAATATTACTGCTCGTAATTGCGCGCCTAATCCAAAGTGCCCGCCACATCGATGGTCTAAGCGCGCTTACTCTGGTGCCTTATGCACTATGGGTGACCTTTGCTGCCGCGCTAAACTGGGCGCTTTGGCAGCTCAACCCTGTCAGCCTCGCGTTTTAATGAGACGCGCTCAACCGCCCGGCAAACATTTGACCCGCAGGCCTCGTTTATGAGCTCCAAGCCAGCCCACATTCGGTTCTGGAATGGCAACAAATCTGCGCCTAGGCGCCGCTACGAAGCCGACCTGACGCAACAACTACTGTCACTGATCGACCCGAACATGGTACTTCAAGTGGATCACAGCGACCGCCTAACCGCTCAGGCTGAAGCAGATATTTTTGATGAAGGTTTTGACTTACTTGTAACGGTCGCCGGTAATCCGAAATTTGATGCCGTTCAAAAACGGATCATCTCTTGCCCAATAGCCTTTGGCATCTTGGGTTGCCGGATTCCAATATATCGGCGGGATCAACACGCCCGCATTCATGCGACGACTGCCACGCCGTTCAAAGCGGCAACTATCGCCCTACCGGCGGACTGGGCGGATGTGCCAATTTTTCAGGCCAATGGCTATTGCGTAGCCACTCAACCAAGCCTTGAAGCCTGCTTCGAGCAAGTTGCCTGCGGCGCTGTGGACTACCTGTGCCTGGGCGCGAACGAGGTGCAGGCAATTTTTGAGGACTTCGGCAAACCGTTCCCAGAACTCGTGATCGCGACCGGACAGGTCTTGTATTACCCCATGCCATTGCAGTTTTACTGTCACCCAAAGGCCCTCGTCCTGCAGGCGCAGCTGACGGCTGCCCTCAATGAACATCAACGCGCTGGTGGTTTACTCAACCTGTTCGAGCAGCACTTCGGCGCGCAACTCTACGCCCTCGACCTTGCAAAGCGCGAAGTGCATCGACTCCGAAATCCATTTCTTGGCGATGGGTCGAGCCTTGCCGAGATGCTAAGCCCGCTGCTGGGCACCGCACAATTGAAGGATCAGAACTCAGTGCCTGGGACGAAATAACGCTTAGCCCAGATGCCCATTTGAGGCTCATCCGCAACCGGCATCCGCCAACTGCTCACCACGGCCTCCGCAAGCTGGACCCTAAACAGGGCTCGAGGTTGATCAATCGTGTCAGAAACGTACTTTTGAGCACCATTACTGCCAACGTACTTTGCAGCCATTTTTTTGTAGGTCGCACGCCAAAGCGCGTCCTTGCCAACATCAAACTCCAATTGGGCATTCCCATTAATCAAAACCTTGCGATAAGGCAGCGCCTGCTCATCAATACAAAGGGATACTCTGGGATCTCGTTTCAAGCTTTTAAACCAAGCCGATTTCTGCCGGGGAGTAAAATAAATGAACCCATCTTCATACCAAAACCAAATCGGCGTCACATAGGGCGCGCCAGTGTCATCTATGACGCCGATTCGCATCACGATCCCCGACTCTGTGAGAAGCGCTTGCTGCTCAGCCGCAGTTAGTTTTGGCATCGGTCAGGTTCCTTAATTGCTCGCCTTGGGCAGGCGCTCGCGATGAGCCCATCAAGCAAGAGCCTCTAAAAGCATTTAATCAGCACTGTACAAGGTAACAACACACGCTCCACCCAACCCCAAATTATGCTGCAGACCATGCCGTGCGCCCGATACCTGCCTCGGACCGGCATCCCCCCGCAACTGCCAAACAAGCTCAGTGCACTGCGCTAAGCCTGTCGCACCGAGCGGATGACCTTTGGATAGCAGCCCGCCCGATGGATTGGTCACAACCCGACCACCATAAGTATTGTCACCGTCCCAGATGAATTTTTCAGCCGTACCCTCTGCAGTCAATCCGAGGGCTTCATAGGTCAACAGTTCATTCGCGGTGAAGCAGTCATGGAGCTCAACTACTTGAATATCTTCCGGTCCGATCCCAGCAGCTTCGTACACTTGGTCGGCGGCGGCCTTTGCCATGTCGACACCAACTAGCTTGCGCAAGGACCCAGCCTCCAACGTGCTTTCAAAGTCGGTGGTCATAGCTTGCGCTTTAATCGTGATGGCGTTGTTTAACCCATGCTTGCGAGCAAAATCTTCACTACAGATAATCGCTGCTGCAGCGCCGCAGGTCGGCGGACAACACTGATATCGCGTTAACGGCCCATAGATATGGGGCGAGGCCATGATTTCCTCAACGCTGAGTAGATCTCGGAATACGGCGTAGGGATTGTTTGCCGCATGGATCCGTGCTTTGGCTGAAATCTTCGCGAAAGTTTCATCTCGCGTACCATATTGCTCAGCATACTCCTTACCCGCGCCACCAAAGTATTGCGCAGCATCCGGCGCCATCTTGTCGGTCCCCTGCAGCGCCTTTCGCGCTTTAAAAAATCGTTTAAGCGGGCTTGGACGGTCAGAAAAAGCAGACCCTAAGGCCCCTGGATTCATCTGCTCAAAACCAAGCGCCAAAGCGCAATCGACCACACCGGCCGCAACAGCTTGTCGCGCTAGAAATAAAGCCGATGAGCCCGTGGCGCAGTTGTTATTAACGTTTACGACCGGAATACCGGTTAACCCCAAACCATATAGCGCGGCCTGCCCGGAGGTAGAATCCCCGTAGACGTAGCCGACGTAGGCTTGCTGAACGTGCTTATAATCGATTCCTGCATCTTCCAAGGCCAACCGAGCAGCCGTCTCACCCATGACCGGATAATCATCACTGGCACCGGGCTTGGTAAATGGAATCATGCCGACACCGGCTACTTTGACGCGCTGACTCATACTGTCTCCTTATCGCTTTTAACGGATCATTTTACCCCTGCAACATAGAGCTGGGCCGAATCAAAGTCAATGCGAGGCGTCTTAACAAATGCCCGCCACATGTTAAACTTTTCACTGTCGCCTAACTTTTCGGGATTAACCATGAGCTATCCGATGCACAGCAAGAAAATTCTGATCACAGGGGGCAACGGTGGCATTGGCTTCGAAACAGCCAAAGCGCTGATTGCCCAAGGCGCTGAGGTGATTATTGCCAGTCGAGCGTCGGCCAAGACCGATGCAGCCCTTGCGGCGTTAGGCCCGAATGCGCGCCATTTACCGGTAGATTTGTCGGACCTCGAAAGCGTTCGGCGGCTGGCTGATGCGTATCTCGCCGAATACAGCCAACTCGATGTACTGATCAACAACGCGGGTCTTTTCCCGACCAAACAACAGCTGACCCAACAAGGCTTCGAAATGCAATTTGGGGTCAACCACCTCAGCCACTTTTTGCTAACCCAATTACTAATACCACTCATGCTTGGACAACCCAGCGCCCGCATTGTGACCGTGTCTTCGATGATGCATCAAAAAGGGAAACTGGACTTCGGGTCATTTAAAGCCGAAACACAGTACAGCGGACAACGCGCCTATGGCCAGTCTAAGTTGGCCAATGTCCTATTCGCAGTTGAGTTAGCAAACCGTCTCTCAGGTACTCAGGTAACATCTAATGTCCTACATCCAGGCGGGGTTGCGACCGATATCGTTCGTGACTTGCCTTGGCCCATCCGGAAACTTTTAGGTTTGATCTTCATCACCCCCGAGGCTGGCGCTAAAACTAGCATCCTGCTCGCGTCCGACCCGGACCTAAATGAGACCACTGGCACCTATTTTGATCAATGTGTCATCAAAACACCTTCGCCCAGCGCACAGGATCGACCGCTTAGGTCCGAGCTCTGGGAGTACAGCCTAAAGGCCGTGGGCTTGCCAGCAGATACATTTGACGCGTCAAGCTTCTGACCCGGCAAACTAAGACCCTGTTTCCGCACCATAGCTCTATACTGAAACAATATTGAATCGACCCAATCCAGGTCCGCACTCAAACCTCTGACTTTATCGTCGATGGCTGGGTTTTGAAGATCAACAAAGCAATTCCCACACGGCACGCCTATGATTCTCTGCGCTGCTCGGCGCCAGAAGCAATCAATCTAGGCCCTACCCAACTGACTGTTCACTAAGTGTCGCTAGACCCTTGAAGCGCCTAGATCGATTATCAACATCGACTCCAGCGCTGGGTTTCTTCTGGCCGAATAAGCGCTATACTCGGCACTATGAACGTGAGCTCACCAGCCTATAGCGGTATTCAAGACGCCACCCAACGTCTGGCTGATATCGCACAGCGCGCCAGTGAACTGTCGACTGCAAGCGAGCCTGACCTTTCGGTTATGCCGCAGTCCCCTAGTCAAAAAACCACCCCTCGACAGACGCCGGAAGTACCCGTTGAAACGTACAACGCCAACGGCCAAGTCGATCAGGGTAGAAAAGCAAATTTTGAAGACATGATGCTCAAGCGTTTGCAGGCTGAGGATCAATTACAAGCGAGCGTTGAGGTTGCAAAGTCGACCAACCAACTCGTCGGAAGAATCATCGACCAGACGGTTTAGCAACCGCCGATGAGTCCGTACCGCAATCCCACCGTTCCTTGTCCGGTCAAAAAAATATTGTCATCGAACCGTTCTGAGCTCGCGCCGGTTTGGATAAACGGTTGCAATTCCGCACCTTAACTCGTAAGGTGCGCCTCGCTGGTTACCAGACCCTCCTGGTCTTCTATTCGAAGGGTGTCGCCGGCTTTCATCACGCCATCGAATGGCACTGCCCGTTGCAAAGACCAGACTTCAACGACAAACACGCTTCCCTGCCCGCCTAATCGTCGGTCAACAGGACTACTATGACTCAATTTCAAGACCTCGGGTTACTGCCCGAATTACAAACGGCACTTGCTGAAAAAAACTATGTGGAAGCCACT
>JABGTE010000121.1 GCA_018647445.1 Gammaproteobacteria bacterium | reverse complement strand
GAGATGAGGACATGGCCGGCAAAGCCGTTGAATTCGGCTTCGAGCTCCGGATAAAACGTGGGCGACAGCGCTTTGGTTTTGGCTTCAAGGCTGGGCGTAAAAATCGCGCGCTCGGTGGCTAAATTAAACAGGTTCATGCGGGTGGCCTACGCCTTTTTCTCTTCAAACTGCCGGGTCACAATCGGGCCACTGGCGCCGTCCAAGCCCAGCTTGTCCACCATCAACAGTTCGTCTTCGCTCGCCACGCCCTCGGCAATGGCGTCGATGCCAATAGAGTGGGCAAGGGTTGCCAAGGTTTTCAAAAGGTTCTGGTTTACCGAGTCTTTGTGCACGTCTTTAACGAAGAATACATCGATCTTCATGAAGTCCAGGCCAACATCGGTCAGGCGGCCAATCTCGGTCATCTGATGCCCCATGTGCTCAAGGCCGGTCTTAACGCCAAACTTTCTTGCCGTGGCGCACAGCTTGTTGAACGAGTCCAGGTACCGGAAGCCCATGGCCTCGAGTAATTGCACGTGCAACAGCGGATGCTGGCCGGTGCCGCGCGCGGCCAGGGTTTTTTCAAGCCAGACGGTGAAGGCAGGTTCCCGGATTACCTCGGCCGAGAGTTTTACCGCCACTGGCTCGTTGTGCTCTTCGATGTAGTCTAGGGCCAGGGTCACCATCAGGCGGTCCAGCGCCTCGGTCATGTTGAGCCGGGTAATCCACGGCAGGAACTGCCCACCATTTAAGATTTCATGGGGTCGTCGCAGGCGCAGGTTCGCCTCATAGTGCAGCAGCGAGCCGTCGAGCTTGGCCACGGGCGTGGTAAACAAATCGAATAGGTCATTGTCGAACGCTTCTTTGAAA
Organism: Gammaproteobacteria bacterium; assembly: GCA_018647445.1. Lineage (GTDB taxonomy): Bacteria > Pseudomonadota > Gammaproteobacteria > Pseudomonadales > Azotimanducaceae > UBA9926. The sequence continues at coordinate 3,351 of JABGTE010000121.1, read as the reverse complement.
ATGCCGCGCCAGGTTTCCATTTCCTGCATGGCATCGGTGGCGTCCCCGTTACCCATGTAAGCCACGTGGATGTTGGACTCGCCTTCTTCCTCGCTGGTTGAAAGGCCTTTGTCCAGCGCGCCCATTAAGCCGCCAACGGGGTCCAGCGGGTTAAAGTAGATGGCGGAAATGGCAAGTTCGGTTGCGTCCTGCATGCCGTGCTTTGCCAGGATGTTGTAAGACTCTGTTTGCAGTTCCCGGCCAACGCTCATGGGGTCATTAATACTGGCCATGGTGACCTGAATGGCGTGCTCGGTGGTTTCCCCGTCCAGGGTCACGGTGTACTTAAACTCGGTCACGCCTTCGACACTGATTTCGCTTAAGTAGATGAACAGGCCGTCACCGGCATAGGTCACGTTCCCCATATCCGTTTGTTGGGTAACCGCGATCGTGGCGGCGGCCGCGTCTTGACCCTCTGCCAGCACTTGAATGTGCACCGAAGGCCGCGCTTGGGCCGCGCCATCAGCGCCTTGGGGCTCTTTGTTGCGATCGGCGGGCACAATGCGGAAGTAGCCTGCGCCGTCGACATAAATCTTGGAGCGCTGCTTTAAAGCTGGCGCCAGCACCATAAAGTCCGAGCCGTTCAAACGTGAGGCCGTCCAGCCGCCGTTGATGTTCACCAACCAGCGAATTTGGCTGCCCAGGTCGGTCAGCATGGCATCGACATTTCGGTAACCGAAGGTATTGTTCAGCTCGACCAGCTTGGTGATGCGCATGATCGCAATGGCGCCTGCACCGGTTGAGTCATCACGCTGCAGGGTGGATTTGAACACGGTCATAAAATGATCCCGATTCAATAGCTTGGTTACCTTGTCTTCTTGCAGTTCTTGACGGTATTGGTTGAGGGTTTCGGCTTCTTGCTCGAGCATTGCTTTGACCCGGGCGGCAAGGGCGTTCATCGCGACCACGACGCGCTTAAATTCAAAGGTATAGGGCTCAGGGGTGGTAATGAACCGGCGTTCGCCCAACGCATTGGCTTGAATCACCACCGCATCGAGCGGGCTCAATATGCGTTTCAAGGCAAGGTTGCCCAGCAGTCCGGCAATTAAGGTGGTGATCAGAAATAAGATAGACAACTGAATTGAGCCTTCCCAAAGTTCGGTATACACGCTCTCAGTGGGTGTGGTGAGCGCAAGATCGCCGAGAGGCGTCCAGCCGGCTTGGATACTCACCGTGCCGGGTGTGGGCTCTATGGGGAACAGACCCTTAAACCAATCGGGCGCGGAGCCTGGCTTTTCGGGTGCTTGATCGTCGAACAAAACCTCATCATCTGGAGAGACGAGCTTAATGGTGCGGATATACCCTTGATCCATCGGCGGCTTTAACCAGGTTTCGAGGTGAGCCTTGTCGCAGGTTTCCATCGCGCAATCGCTGTTTAGCAGCAGTCCCAGAAAATTCGCATAGTTTTGATTGTGACCGCTGACGGATCGCTCCATGTACTGTTGAGCCGACATGCTGGACGTAAATACGCTGCCCACGAAAATAATCGACAGCAGAATCAGAATGGCGATCCAGAGTTGCTTATAAAGCGTCATGATGTAAGTCCTCCAAGGGCGGGCACTAGGGCGTCGTTTGGGTTGGTGATGCTTTGGATGTTAAGCGCGTTCAACAGGCCTCTCCAGGTAGGCAGATGCCTTCGGTTTTCATTTTAGTGAGGGCGTCACCCCAACGCGATAATCGGTTAGTTGGGCTGTCGTTTGAGGCTTTGGTGCCATGACCTACCGTGATCACGCCCGTGTTAAAGCCGAACACGGGCTTTAAATCCCTGCGCAGCGAGCCGCGCACAATGTCTTTCACCATGTTGTCTAAGATCATGGGCTCGGCTTTGGGTTTAGGGTAGTAAGCCAGCACCATGTGAGCTTGGTTCTTGGCCCCGCTGGCGCTGTCAATTCGGGCTTTGACATAGGTAATACGGAGTTTTTCGTCAGGCATGCCGGCCATCACCAAGGTGATGTACTTTGAAATACTAAAGTCTTCGCAATCGCCTTTGCGGCGCGCCATGGTTTCAAGGGGGGTGGCCCAATAGTCTTCTTCTTTCCAATTCTCGATATCGGCAATCCACTTAATCCGAGAATTAAAAAAATTGTTCACATACAACAGTTTATCTTTATCCGGTAAGCCCCGGATTTTGATGATCATCTTGATCCATTGATCAATCATGGCGCCGGTTTCTGCGCCGTAGTTGGCCAGCGCACTACTCTTAACCGCGTCTAGCGAGACATTGGCCGTGGTAACCCCAACAACCCCAAGGCTGAGCAAGAGAGCAAAACGCAGGCAGTGGTATCTGATCTGTAAGATCAAGAGCGTTCCTCGGATAATATCAGGTGATGAAACAATTCAGTTTTACGGAATTGGCAACAAATAATGCAATGAAAGGAGTAGGTTGCCTAGTGTTTATTTCACCTTTCTTGGATTGTCAATCAGTTGTGAAAGGCCTTTATTTCACTTACGATGCTTTCACTCTCAGTCTCTTTGAGGTTTTTGTGCACCCCCAAGTAGCCCAAACACAGAACATTACGCCGGTCGGTCTAGGATTGCACTGGATTAAGGCTGGTTTCCGCGCTTGTCGCACGATCTGTGTCGCATGGCTCATGGCATTGAGCGCGGCCGGGGCTCTGGCCGCCGAACCGGATCGCGTGTTTTCGGATGCGCTGCGCAAAGCCGTACTAGATAATCCTCGGGTGGCCACTGAGTGGTACCGGTTTGAAGCGTCGATTGCGGCAGAACGGGCGGCCAAAGGGGCCATGCTGCCGGATATAAACCTCGCAGCGGACGCTGCGCGAGAAGAGCGTCAGACCCCTCAAACCGTGTTTGAGCCCTATTCGACCAGCAACAACACGTTAACCATCAATCAAATGCTGTTTGATGGGTTCCGATCGTTAGAGCTTACAAAAGAAAAGCGTTTCGAAAGTTATGCCCAGTTTTTTCAGTTACGCGATGAGTCCGAGCAAGTTGCGCTGGACGCCGCTGAGGCGTTTATGGATGTTTTTCGTCAACAGCAATTGGTTGAATACTCGATCGACAATCTGGTTGAGCATCGGCAGGTGTTCCTCCGAATCAAGGTTCGAACCACCGGCGGGATGGACGCCGATGTTGACTTAGAGCAGGCTCAAGCCCGTTTGAGTTTAGCAGAATCCAACTTGTTGGTTGAGCTGAATAACCTCAACGATCGCAAAACAGGGTATCAGCGAATTGTCGGCGTGCCACCAGCCGATGGGCTGGTGATGCCAACTCGGAGTTTTGAATTACCGGGCAGTCGGGACATTGCTTTGCGAGTGGCTTATCAGCAAAGTCCGGTGCTCGATCTGAACG
>JABGTE010000206.1 GCA_018647445.1 Gammaproteobacteria bacterium | reverse complement strand
TAACGCAGCGAACATATAATATTTCATGCAATAAGATTCCAACGATTAAAGAACAATAATAACGCCCGCATCCTGCATGACGCCATCCTGAATCATTTTTTCTAAGCGCCTAGAACCTTCAGAATTGAGTACTATTTCGGTGCGAGTGTCGCCCCAAGTTCGTAGCGCTTTTAAAACAACCGGGCGGTCGCCAACGATCGGGTGCTGCTGAGCCGTTGTAACATCCCGAGTAAACAGCGAAACAAGCTGACCTCTAGCAGCGAGGGTTTGCTGGTCGCTCATTTTAGGATAAATCACACCGGCTCGTAATTTTCTAATTTTGGGTGACATCGAGGGAATAAAATTACTACCGCGCGCATCGATAACAATACCCGTTGGCATACCGCGGACCGCTTTAGGTAATCCCTTTTGATTGGTCATCAACGCTTCCAAGGCATCGAGCCTGCGGGTGAGTGTCTCAAGCGCTGCCTCAAGGCTGGATTCCTTCGCGTGGGCGGAACTTGCAATCGCGCTCAGCACATAATCCAAGGTTGAAAACATCGCCTTTTGAATGGCCGACTCCATCGGGGCAGAGGATTGGTTGTTGGGCGCAAGTACCGTTGAATAAACATTACGTGCAAAATTTCCAGCAATCGGAGCGGTTAACGTCACTTCGCAGGTGCCATCGGCTTGGGGGCGTCGACTGGTCATCACCGCGCCTTTTAAGGAGCCCTCGACGCTCGATTTAATCAGATCGCTTTTCAACATGAGTTTATCGACGATTGTAATCCCTTCAACGCGAATGCCTTGCAGAGACTCGAGCAAATTCCTCTGGGCATCAACCAAGGCGGCCCGACATGCCATCATTTTGGCAAGACTCGGCGGTGTTCCAGGTTTGGCGAGCCCAGCACCCTCGGCAACGGCTGAGCCATTGGTCCAATTAATCCCGCTGTTGGCCGCGACCCATTCAATGTAATCGTCGGCGCGACTGACCTCTGCCGATAAAACGCCGAAGGCAATAACTATGATTCTTAAATACATCATGCTGATCTCATTTTTTCGGTTTAGTCTTCCACTGGGCCCAAAATCGTCATCATTGAGGCCGGTGGATCGAACGTATTACCTGTCACTTTGATGGCATAACTCGAGCTATTCTGAATATGAAAGGGTTGGTTCTCGATAAACTGGTTTCCTAGGAGACTAGGCTGCGCCTGTTCCGACAATACCATGGCCGAAGCGGAGGCATTTGTGAACGCATTGTTTCGAATCAATGGTTTTGAACTGCCAGACATCATAATGGCATTAAACGCGCCGTTAACGACTGTGTCCTCTATAACCGGGCTACCTGCCAGAATTTGGAACGGTACGTTGACGTGCTGGATGCTCATACCCGCCACTCTGCTTGGTAACATAGACCTTAAAATCAAAAACGTTTGGGCTGAGACGCCTTGTTGATGCGTAACCGTAATCGGCGCAGCGGTCGTCCCCATTGCTTGAACTTCTCCCAGCACGTCAATTTGCGCATTTGGTGCAAGTTCGAGTTGGACCCCCGGCTCAATCAACAAAACGCCATCCGTTGCGACACGCAGAGGCCCGGACAGGGTAAACGGACCGAAAGCCTTGCGCAGCCGCATAGCACCCTGCACGACGGATGGTAGGGCCGACTTGATATCCTTAGCTTGGCTAAACCGCGGATCTGGCGCTGCGATCACGGTCATTTTTTGCGGTGCAGCCTGATTGCCAGCATCATCCTCCAGCATGATCTGAATTTGCGTCGGGGCGAAGTCAGACAGTTCGGTGAGGGTGAGGGCTTGATCGATGGGCGCCACGCGCTGCCACGTTTCACGCCCTTGGACCTGTACAGAAACCGTTTGTAAATCGCCATCGTAGTCCGATGACCAGGAAATTTGTACGGCGCCTGGGCGAGAAGTAATAGTGATATCGGTCAACGCCGTCGGTGGTGTGTTATCAATCGTCATGAGGCCGTACGGCGAGACCCAGGAACTGAACTCGCCGGCATCATTCATTAGTCGGCCAACGACGGTTTCGGATTCGATATTAATCGATTGGTCGACGACCCATTGACCCGAATAGGCGCCCGGGCTGACCTCTTGAAGATCAATTAAACCCACGCCTTGAATGGCGATGCTTGCCTTCAATCCGGCATCTCCCTCGAGTGCAAAATTCACGGTCGCGCCATAGTTTAGCTTTTGGCTAGCACCGGAATGCGCAACGCTTTGAATAACGGGGCGGTTCTTGACTGCTAAACGCTCTGGGGCGGGCATGTCTTTGGCCAAAATTCGTCCCAAGTCATCGGCGGCCCGGAATAAATTGACGTCTCCATAAAGGTGTTTCGCCGCAGCAAGCGCGTTAACAATGATCCCCACCGGTGAGACCGAGACACCCCCTGCATAGGACCGCTGAACATTCGATGCCTCCCAAACAACCTCATCCTGGTCATTTAATAACGTCAAACTCACACCGACAGAAATGCGTGCCCCGACACCCGCAAAAGTCTTCTCGTAATGGGTGACGTTGCCGGTGATCAGTCCATCAACCCCAAGAATTGTGCGTAATTTTGAGAAATCGAGGTCAGGCTCTGTGGCGATATCAATGCCTGCTAAGGCCAGACGGCGATCGACATCAGCCGTATGCATGACGCGATAGTTTCGGCTTGAAAAATGATTCGACAAGGTTTGTCGAACCGCAGCAATCGCGAGATCACTCGTTGTTTGATTACCTAAGGGCAGAACCGCAATCGTTGTGGGCAACGTTTTTTCATCGGCGGGAACTTCTGCTTCCGTCGTCT
>JABGTE010000210.1 GCA_018647445.1 Gammaproteobacteria bacterium | reverse complement strand
GTTGATGGCGGCTTTGGCTTTGGTCAGGTGGTGGGTCGTCAGGCGACTGATTTAGGGATCCTGAAAGCCAAAGCGATGGGCATCGCCTGCATTGGTTCTCGAAACAACCATCATTTAGGTCGGATCGGGTCCTATGCAGGCTGTGCGTGGCCGCTGGCATGGTTTTGATTCACTTTGTCAACGTGGTGGGTCATCCACCCTTTGTATCGATGTGGGGTGGTCGCGATAAACGCCTTCATACCAATCCGTTTTGCTGCGGCGTGCCGACTGAGTCCGAACCTCTGATCCTAGATATGGCGACGAGCGCCATCGCTTTGGGCAAGGTTCGCGTGGCCGATATGAAAAATGAGCAAGTTCCTGAGAATGCTTTATTCGATGCAGCCGGCAGACCAACACGAGACCCGGCTGTTATTGCTGAAGGTGGGTCGCTTGGGCCCTTTGGTCAGCACAAAGGTTCGGGCCTTGCGCTCATGTGCGAGTTGTTGGGCGGCGCCCTAGCGGGTGAATGGACCGTGCAGGATACTGATCAGCAGAAAGAAATTACCGTCAATCATATGTTGATGCTGATTCTTGATCCAAACTTGTTTGGTGGCGCGCAAGGGTTTCGTCGTGAAGTTGCCGGTATGCAAGCGTATGCTCGTAGCGCTTTACCAGCCGAAGGGTTTGATGAAGTGCTATTGCCTGGTGATCCTGAGCGCGCGTCTCGACGTGAAAGGCTGGCGGCGGGGATTCCGATTGACCCGCAGTCGTGGGGTGCGATTTGCGAGGCCGCAGAAAAATCGGGGTTAACACCCGCTGATATTGAGGGTTTGGTCACATAGGGGCCTTGGCTTTGATTAAACCGTTGATGAGAAAATCTAGGGGTCATTGCCAGCATTGCGCTACAATGGCGCCTAAAACGCTGGGCGTGAAGCTCATTAAAGGACAAAGCAGCGATTTTTCAATTGGTGCCGAGGAGAGGACTTGAACCTCCACGGGGTTTCCCCCACTAGCACCTGAAGCTAGCGTGTCTACCAATTCCACCACCTCGGCAACGAGGAGCCGCAGATTACTAGGCGTTAGTGAATCTGTCAACGCACGCACCCGGCCCGGGTCGTGTCAGGAGTAATATTTGAATCAAAAAGATCCCCATTCGTCGCGAGAAGCGCAGCGCTATGCGAATCCAATCGCTAGCCGGGAATTTATCCTGTCGATGATCACTGAGGCCGATCAGGCGCTCACAGCGCGTCAAATCGCGGGCCGGCTATCGCTTACCTCGCCTGAGGACAAAAAGGCGCTGAAATCAAGGCTGGGCGCAATGCTTCGAAGTGGCCAGCTTTCGATGAATCAACGCTCAGGCTACCGTCTTCCGAATCCAGACGAGATCCCGGAAGATGCCGTTGAAGGCATTATCTCCGCCCATCCGGATGGATTTGGTTTTTTAATGGTGCAGGGTGACGCGCCGGACATTTATCTCAACCATCAGGTCATGCGGCGCGTGATGCATGGCGACAAAGTATTAGCGCGCATTAGCGCAGGTCATGGGGGCAGAAGACCAGAAGCCGAGATTGAAAGAGTTTTAACGCGCGCGTATACCAGCATAGCCGGCCGCATTAGACTGAAACGCAAACAGATCTTATTGGAGCCGCTATCTCGAAAGGTACATCAGCCCATTCTGCTGGAAAAAGATCCTGCAGTACCGCTAAAAAATGGCCAGATTGCAGTCGTAACCATTACTGATTACGGCGATCGCGGCGGTGGATTGAAAGGTCGTGTGGAGCGCGTGATTGCAGACGACTTAACCCCGGAAATAGAAATTGAAGTCGTATTAAAAAACCACGATCTGCCGAGGGTGTTTCCGGAGGACGTCGTTGATGAGGCCGACGCGATTAAGATGCACCTTGTGCCAGCTGATCTAAAGCATCGTGACGATTTGCGGCAGCTACCCTTCGTCACGATCGATGGCTCGGATGCACGGGATTTCGATGATGCCGTGCTTGCCAAAGTCGGTCCTGAGGGCTTTACGTTGTGGGTCGCGATTGCTGACGTAGCACATTACGTTCGTCCGGGTCGTCCGCTCTATGATGAAGCTGTGAATCGGGGCACGAGCGTCTATTTTCCGCAGATGGTCATTCCCATGCTGCCTGAAAAACTCAGCAATGGGTTGTGTTCTCTAAGGCCGAATGAAGATCGTTTGGTGCTGGTGTGCGAGATGTCTTTTGATACGTTGGGCCGCAGGCTGGGGTATCGCTTCAGTGAGGCTGTGATCGAATCGAAAGCGCGGTTGATTTACGAGGACGTCGCGCATTGGTTAGACAATAAGGCCGCGCCTTCAGCGCTTGCGCCGCCGGTCCTTGAATCGCTCGAAGCACTTCATCAAGTGTATCAAGTGTTACTGCAGCGCCGAGCCGAACGGGGTGCGTTAGAAATTGAAACGCCTGAACTTCGGGTGCAGTGGGACGATGCGGGCAAGCTGTCCAGCATGGGTCAAGCGTCACGAACCGAGGCGCACAAGCTGATCGAAGAATGCATGTTGGCGGCGAATGTTGCGATGGCCGATTTTATTCAAGCCACCAAAGGTGCGGGATTATATCGTGTCCATGATGAGCCCGATCCTGAAAGCGTCACGCGTTTAGCCAGCACTTTGGCACAGTTTGGGCTCGCATTGGACGCCGATTTAGGGCGAGTGACGACGCAAGATTTTCAGAGAATCTTAGACGCCAGCCGCGGTCAGCCAGCTGCTGCTGCGTTGCAGATGCTGGTTTTACGCTCGATGAACCAAGCCATTTACACCCCAGAACACCGGCCACACTTCGGCTTAAATTATCCAGGATATGCTCATTTTACGTCGCCGATTCGCCGGCTCGCCGACCTTGTGAATCATCAGTTGGTGAAATCCCAGCTTCGGAAGAAGACGAAAAATGCTCCGAGTGAATTAAACCCGGAGGCACAAGCCTTGATGACTGAGCTTGGCGAGCGGGCGAGTATGACCGAGCGTCGGGCGGATGCAGCCGTCTATGAGGTACTTGAGTGGTTGAAGTGCGAGTATTTAAAGCAGTTTTTGGGCGATACGTTCGAAGGTGTTATCACAACGGCGGTTAAATTTGGCTTATTTGTAACCCTTGAGCCGATAATGGCTGAGGGCTTGATTCACATCGGCAGTTTGCAACAGGACCATTTTAAGTTTGATGCAGAACTCGGCGCCTTGGTGGGTACCCGCAGCCATCAAATTTTGCGAATGGGCGATCGGGTGGTGGTGCAACTCGAGTCGGTCGACAGCAGCTTGGGGCAGGTTAGTCTTGCGCTGGTCGAACATGTGCCGTTGATTCGAAAAGGTCAGTCAGCTGGGCGTAGAACATCGGCTTCAAGAGTCAAAACCGCGAAGCAGGTTGGGACAAAGAAATCAAAAAAACGGGGCAAACGTGAGCGATAAATGGATTTATGGGTTTCATTCCGTTGAACAGCAGCTGCTCAAAAGGGCGGTTGGAAAGGTCTATTTGCGCGATGGGCGCGGGGGCAAGCGAATAGATTCGCTGATGACGCTGGCTGAGTCCATGTCGGTTGAGATTGAGTATGTAGCAGACCTGGACGCGCTTTTGGGCGCTGGCGTTCAGCATCAAGGCATTGCGTTTTTAGGCTTTGATGCGCCACCGGAGCCGAGTCGGTCCTTAGAAACCTATTTGCAACCAAAACCTTCGCCCCGAACGCTCTTAGTCTTGGATGGTGTGACCGATCCGGGTAATTTGGGCGCCTGCTTGCGCAGCGCGATGACCTTTGGGGTAGATGCGGTGGTGGTGCCGAAACACGGTTCGGCGCCGATGAATGCGATTGTGATGAAACGCTCGGCTGGTGCGGCAGGGGTGGTACCGGTTGTGGAGGTGGTGAATTTGTCGAGAAGCCTTCGTCAAATTAAAGAAGCGGGATTTTGGGTGGTTGGTACTGCGCTCGGCGCTGAGACCCAGCTACCTGATTTTAACTTCAACATGGATACGGCCCTTGTTATGGGCTCAGAAGGGGACGGCCTGCGGTATAACACGCGTAAGCAATGCGATGTTCTGGTTGAAATACCCATGCAGGTAGCAGATTTTAATTTAAACGTAAGTGTCGCCACGGGCATAAGTCTATATGAGATCTTCAGACAGCGGCGCCAAGTGCTTTGACGAGCATTTGCATCTTTTAGAACAATTTCGTACACTGCGCGGCCACAATTTCAATTAACTCCTTGCTGCACTGGGTTTGCCCGGGTAGCAATTACCGAGAGGAGATCTCTATGCGGCATTATGAAGTCGTATTCATGGTACATCCTGGCCAGAGCGAACAGGTGTCAGGCATGATCGAGCGTTATTCTAATTTGATTACCCAAGGCGGCGGTGCTGTCCATCGGGTTGAAGATTGGGGCCGCCGTCAGTTAGCTTATCCCATCAACAAAATTTTTAAGGCGCACTACGCCATGCTCAACATCGAGTGTGGGCTTGAAACCTTAGAAGAATTAAGCGATGCCTTCCGTTTTAACGACGCCGTCATTCGAAATATGATTATGAGCCGTAAACAGGCTGATCAGGGTGATTCGCCCATCATGAAGATCGAAAACGAAAGCAAAGAGCGTAAAGATCGAGAAGATAGTCGCAATGCGCGTGCTGAAGCGAAAGCGGCAGAAGCGGCAGCACCGGCTGTTGCTCAGCCCGCAGAAGCGGCCGTTGATGCTGGGCAAGGAGAATAACGATGTCTAGATTTTTTAGAAGAAGAAAGTATTGTCGCTTTACCGCTGAAGGCATTACTGAAGTCGATTATAAAGACGTTGAATTGCTGAAAGCGTACATTACTGAGACGGGCAAGATTGTCCCAAGTCGGATTACGGGGACGAAGGCAAAATATCAGCGTCAACTGGCGAAAGCAGTCAAGCGTGCTCGATATTTGGCATTGCTGCCCTACACAGACGCGCATAAGTAGCGCGTTTAGAGGTTTGTTGTGAGAGGGCTCGCCGCTTTTGTGATGCGAGGCCGGCTCCAAGCCAGCGGTGTGGCGGCTTTGGCATCGGCTTTGCCGCTTTTGAGTTGGTTAGGTGCGTCTATCGTCGCGTTGGTTGTGTTAAGGCGTGGCAATAAAGAAGGCCTCTTGGTTTTCCTTTGGGCCTTCCTACCGCTGGTATTGGTGTACCAAACCGGGGGTGATTCGAGCGGGATGATCGCCCTTTTAGGCGCCTTTCTTGCGGCGGTGGTGCTACGGCTATCGGTATCCTGGGTGGTCACGTTGTACGCAACAGTGGTTGCCGCGGTAATGGGAAGCTTGGTGTTTATGCAGTTGTCAGAATCTATTCTGATGGCATTCGTGGACTGGTATGTAGACGTCATGGAAAGTCTTGCCGCCGACACCGGAGCGCCAGTCGTGACAGCAGCGTCTGGCGAGCGTCAAGCGGTGAGTTATCTGGCCATGGGTCAGGGCTATATGATGGTTCTTGCGCTCATGTTGGCGCGGTGGTGGCAGAGTGAACTTTACAACCCCGGTGGTTTCAAGCAGGAGGTTCAGCAGACCCGTTTGACGCCCAAAGGTAGTTTACCATTGGTCCTTGTTATGGCGGGATGCTTATTGACTGATGGGTTCGGGACATGGGTTGGGGTGGTGAGTATCCCGTTTGTGGTGATTGGTTCGGGATTGGTGCATTGGATCCTAGGCCGTCAAAACAGGTCCAGCCAATGGTACGTGATGTATTACGTGACATTGGGGATGTTTTTTCAGTTAGCGTCGGCCGCGTTAGTGGTGTTGGTCATAGCGGACGGTTTTATAGATTTGAGACAACGAATTCAGTCGAGAGAGGATTAAGTCATGGAAATTATTTTGTTAGAAAATGTTGCAAACCTAGGTGGGTTGGGCGATCGAGTGAATGTAAAGCCAGGATATGGCCGGAACTACCTTGTGCCCCACGGTAAAGCCGTGCCGGCAACTGCGATCAACATTGCAGAGTTCGAATCCCGTCGGGCTGAACTACAAAAAGAAGCTGATGCCCAACGTCATTCGGCTGAGACACGCGCTGCAAAAATTAACGCCTTGTCGATTCGTATCCTGGCCAACGCTGGCGAAGAAGGTAAATTGTTTGGATCCGTGACGGTTCGCGATATTGCTGAGGAAGCAACCGCCGCCGGTGTTGAAATCGATCGTAGTGAGATTCGACTGCCCAGCGGTCCCTTGAGAGAAGTGGGCGAGTATCAGGTCGAAGTTTATTTGCACCCCGAAGTCAGCGCCCATGTCAGTGTGGCGGTTGAGGCCGAGGAAGCGTTCACATCCTAAGACCAATCCTTTAGTCTAAGGGACCCATTTCTAGAGAGTTCTCCTTGGCCATCGAACTGGATGATCACCAAAATCTGAAAGTTCCGCCTCATTCAATTGAGGCGGAGCGATCCGTCCTTGGCGGCTTGATGCTCGACAGCCAGGCTTGGGATCGGATTTCTACGCTCATTTCAGAAAACGATTTTTATCGTTCAGAGCACCGTCCTATATTTCGAGCGATGCAGTGGCTCGTCGGACAAAACAAACCGCTTGATATCGTAACCCTCGCCGAAACGCTTGAGCTCCACGGTGAACTTGAGCTTGTGGGCGGCCTTGCTTATTTGACGGATCTTGCAACAGGCACCCCGAGTGCCTCAAACGTTACGGCTTACGCCGAAATTGTTCAAGAACGGGCAACCGTGCGGAAGTTGATCAGCGTGGCGCACGATATCGCGGAAAGCGGCTTTAATCCGCAGGGTCGCGACAGTGCACGGTTAATCGACGAGGCGGAAAGCAAAGTCTTTAAGATTGGTGATGAGCGTCCTAGCCATGGTGGGCCTGAGTCTGTGCGGCCTTTACTGGCCAAGGCCATTGAAAAGATTGACGAATTGTATCTGACCAAAGGCGCGCTGACTGGCATCAGTTCTGGTTTTCAAGATATAGATAACATCACCAGTGGTTTGCAGCCCTCTGATCTTGTGATTGTGGCGGGTCGTCCTTCTATGGGTAAGACCGCCTTTATGATGAATATTGCGGAAAGCGCTGTTATCTCGGGAAGCAAGCCGGTCGTCGTTTTTAGCCTGGAGATGCCGTCTAATTCACTCATAATGCGGATGCTGTCGTCTTTAGGACGGATTGATCAAAGTAAAATACGAAGTGGGCAGCTGGGCGATGACGACTGGCCTCGTCTGACTTCTGCGGTCACGTTGCTCAACGACAAGCAGCTATTCGTCGACGATACTCCAGGTTTGACTCCCAATGAGATGCGGTCTCGCAGCCGAAGAATTGTTCGTGAGCACGGTCAAATTGGGATGATCGTTGTAGATTATTTGCAGCTGATGCAGACGTCCGGCACACCAGAAAATCGTGCAACTGAGATCTCTGAAATATCTCGGTCTCTTAAATCCATTGCGAAAGAGTTTGACTGCCCAGTCATTGCAGGGTCGCAGTTAAACCGAAGTCTTGAACAGCGTACGGACAAGCGGCCGATTATGTCGGACCTTCGTGAATCAGGCGCTATCGAGCAAGACGCTGATCTTATTATGGCGGTTTATCGTGATGAGGTTTATCACGAAGATACTCCGGACCGAGGCGTCGCGGAGATCATTATCTTGAAACAGCGAAACGGTCCAATTGGTCGAAAGAAGCTCGCTTTTATCGGTCAGTACACGAAGTTTGAAGATCTCGCCAGAGACTATGACGATTACTACGAGTGAAGGTTGAGGACGCAACGGTTGCAATCGATTTGTCATCGATTGCCTTTAATTTTCAGCAAGCAAAAAGAGCTGCCCCTCATAGCAAAGTGATGGCGGTGGTTAAGGCGAACGCCTATGGTCATGGCGCGGTGCCGGTTGCCCGATGCCTGCAGGCGGCCGATGCGTTTGCCGTGGCGCGGGTTCACGAAGGCATTGAATTACGATCTGCTGGCATCGATCACCCGATTTTGTTGCTAGAGGGGGTCTTCGATGAAGCCGGTGTTCAGCAAGCTGAGCAATTTGATCTTGATGTGGCGCTGCATCAGCCGTACCAGCTTGATTTAGTTAAAGATACGAATCTGAAAGTCTGGTTAAAACTGGAAACAGGGATGCACCGTTTAGGGTTGTCTACAGACTTCTTAGAGATCTGCGCTCGGACCCTGGCCCAGGCCCGGATATTGGGTGTGATGAGCCATTTTTCCGATGCGGATCAGCCAAGCTTGGCAAAAAGCGCCAACCAGCTTGAAACCTTACTGGCGGTTGCCAAGCCGTTGGGTCTGCCGGTCAGTATGGCGAATTCAGCTGGGATTCTCGCCGGGATTGGCACGAGCTGTGATTGGATCCGGCCCGGAATCATGCTGTATGGCGCGAGTCCTTATCTAGATCAAGCGGTGTCGCTACGCCCGGTGATGTCACTCACAGCGCCAGTCATTGCGATCAAATCGCTGCGTCCTGGCGATACGGTGGGTTATGGCAGTCGTTGGCAAGCAACTGAGGCGTGTAACGTTGCCGTGCTCGCCATCGGGTATGCCGATGGCTATCCTCGCCAGATTCAAGCGGGGACATCAGTTTGGCTGAATGGCCAGCGAGAAACGATCCTCGGTCGACTGTCGATGGACATGATGACCATTTCCGTGTCGTCTAAGGTGTTGCCTTTAATTGGGGATCGAGCGCAGCTTTGGGGAAAAGATTTAGCCATTGAAGAAATTGCGCGGCAGGCAGATAGTCTGTCCTATGTCCTGATGTGCGGTGTGGGTCCGCGGGTCGCACGAACCTACCCTTCGCCATCCACCGTGAGCCTTGAATCGTGAAAAAATCAAAAATTGCGTTTGTTTGCCAGGATTGCGGCTCGGAGTACACCAAATGGCAAGGGCAATGCCATGACTGCAATGCTTGGAATACCTTAAAGCAGATTCAATTGGGCAATGCACGGAGCGAGCGCCGCCGCGAGGGATATGCCGGTACGCTCGAAGCGGTGCAAACCTTGGGTGAGGTGGCGCTGGCAGAGCAGCCTCGTTTGGCGTCTTCGTCGGATGAGTTCAATCGTGTACTAGGCGGGGGCTTGGTTGCTGGATCTGCGGTATTGATAAGCGGCTCTCCAGGTGCAGGCAAGAGTACCTTACTCATTCAAATTTTGTGTGAGTTGGCCAAGACCCAGAGCTGTTTATATGTCACGGGTGAGGAAAGTCTCGCGCAGATTGCGATGCGAGCCAACCGGCTGCGCCTGCAGACCGATCGGCTCAAGGTCATGTCTCAAACCAGTGTTGAGGCCATTGGCGCAGTTTGGGATCAAGCGCGTCCCAACGTGCTAGTGATCGACTCGATTCAGGTGATGCAAAGCGACTTGATCGAATCGGCTCCGGGTAGCGTGACTCAGGTCAGAGAGACGGCAGCACAACTGATTCAAAAAGCGAAGCAAACAGGCACGATTTTAATCCTTGTTGGCCACGTCACCAAAGACGGGAATCTCGCGGGGCCGCGAGTGCTCGAGCACATGATTGATTCTTTTTTGATGTTGGAAGGCGATGCAGACGGGCGATATCGGACCTTGCGATCGATTAAAAATCGTTTTGGCGCGGTGAACGAGCTGGGTATTTTTGCAATGACCGATCAGGGGCTTAAGGATGTTGCAAATCCCTCCGCGATTTTTCTTAACCGGGCGGAAATCGATACCCCAGGTAGTATTGTGATGGCGATATGGGAGGGTACGCGACCGCTCCTGGTCGAGGCCCAAGCGCTGGTGGATCAGAGTGCTTTTTCTAATCCCCGCCGGATTGCGGTGGGGTTCGAGCAAAATCGTTTGGCCATGCTGCTTGCGGTACTGAGCCGGCATGGTGGTCTGCAAGTTGCCGATCAAGATGTTTATATCAACGCCGTCGGTGGTATCCGAGTCGATGAAACCAGTAGCGACCTGGCCGTTCTGATGGCGGTGGTTTCCAGTTTTCGAAATCGTGCGCTGCCGCGAGATTTAATTTGTTTTGGTGAGGTCGGGCTCAGCGGTGAGATCCGACCCGTTCCCAATGGCCAAGAGCGCTTACGTGAGGCCGCAAAGCACGGCTTCACGCGAGGTTTGGTTCCGAAAGGGAACTTTCCCAAGCAGCCTATCAAGGGCATGGAACTCAAAGCGGTTAGCCAGTTATCTGAGGCCTTGTCAGCCGCCGGGGACTGGTTATAACTAGGTCGCGAGTTTTTTATACCGAACTCGCGTTGGAGCGAAGTCTTTGCCCAAGCGCTTTTTACGGTCCGCTTCGTATTCAGAGTAATTGCCTTCGAAGAAATTCGCCTGGCTGTCACCCTCAAATGCCAGAATATGAGTCGCGATGCGATCCAGGAACCAACGGTCGTGGGAGATCACCATAATTGCACCGGGGTAGGTTTCAATCGCAGATTCTAAAGCTCGCAGGGTCTCAACATCGAGATCGTTGGTCGGTTCATCGAGTAACAGGAGGTTTGCACCAATCTTGAGCAGTTTGGCCAGATGAACCCGATTGCGTTCCCCGCCCGAGAGGTCCTTCACCAGTTTTTGCTGATCGGCGCCTTTAAAGTTAAAACGCCCGACATAGGATCGAGAGGGGGTTTCATATTTACCAATCCGTATAATTTCGTTGCCTTCAGAAATTTCTTCCCAAACCGTATTGCCGTCGTTGAGCGAGTCCCGGCTCTGGTCGACAAAGCCTAGTTGCACGGTTGTGCCCAGGGTAATCGTGCCCGTATCGGGTTGGTCTTGGCCGCTAATCATGCGGAATAGCGTGGACTTACCGGCGCCGTTACCGCCGATGATGCCAACGATGCTTCCCTTTGGTAGGGTTAAACTGAGATCGTTGATTAGTAATCGGTCCTCGAACCCTTTTGAAACATTGTTGATCTCAAGGACCTGGTCGCCCAGTCTGGGGCCGGGTGGAATGTATAACTCCTGGGTTTCATTTCGGGATTGGAACTCAAGGGAATTGAGTTCTTCAAACCGAGACAGTCGTGCTTGGTTTTTTGCTTGTCGGGCTTTGGGCTGTGAGCGCACCCACTCCAGCTCCGCTTTGATAGTTTTCTGGCGTGCTTGCTCTTGACGCTGCTCGGTTGCGAGACGTTTTTCTTTGGCTTCAAGCCAAGCGGAATAATTGCCCTCATAAGGGATGCCGTGCCCTCGATCGAGTTCCAAAATCCAACCCGCGGCATTGTCCAAGAAGTATCTGTCGTGGGTAATGGCGACCACGGTGCCGGGAAATTCGGTGAGAAACTGCTCGAGCCAGCCAACGCTTTCAGCATCAAGGTGATTGGTCGGCTCGTCCAACAACAACATGTCCGGATTGGACAAAAGCAGACGACAGAGCGCAACCCGTCGTTTTTCGCCGCCCGAGAGTGTGTCGACACTGCTCGCAAAGGCGGGCAGTCGTAAGGCGTCGGCCGCAACTTCAATTTTTCGTTCAAGGTCCCAGCCGTCCACTGCGTCGATTTTTAATTGCAATGCGCCCTGCCGATCCAGGAGTTCGGTCATTTCTTCATCCGTCATGGGCTCGGCGAACCGATCGCTAATGGCGTTGAATTCATCCATCAAGTCTTTGGTTTCGCGGACGCCGTCTTCAACGTTTCCGAGGACGTCTTTACTTGAGTCTAGTTCAGGTTCTTGCGGTAAGTAGCCTATTTTGAGTTCGGGCTGAGGCCGCGCTTCGCCTAAATGTTCCTGGTCGAGTCCAGCCATGATGCGCAGCAGGCTCGATTTACCAGAGCCGTTGAGGCCAAGCACGCCGATCTTTGCACCTGGAAAAAACGACAGAGAAATGTCTTTTAAAATAATGCGATTCGGGGGGACAACTTTGCCTACGCGAGACATCGTGAAAACGTATTGTGCCATTGATAAATCCCTTTAAGGTTCTTTCGGAAACGTGATTTAAGGCGAGCAGAGGCGTCTTATTGGCCACTTATTGGCTACAATGCTAGGCCGAGCGCCCTGCATCCAAGCGAACTTCTCAATTGTCTCATAGTTTTGGGTCATATTATGAGAGTCTTATTGGCTGTCACAAGCGTTTCACCATCCCGATAGGTCATTGTTCGGGCGAGGGGTGGTTGATCGGCCTTATGATTTAGATTTGCTTCGCCGACAACGCTCCGAACAATATTGAACGGTTGCCCAGTCTTTGCGCCATTTTTTTCGCCAGGCAAAAACAAGGCCGCAGCGCGCACAAATCTTTGTTGGTAATTGAAGCTTGCGATGTGTCATACGAAGTCGCCCTAGTTGCTGCGTGTTTTAAAAGAAAACCGGGTCAATTACCACACCGGGCTCGGTTTTCGGAAGGACTTAATTCGGCGTTGAGCCGGCAGTTTGTATAAAAGGCTGGCATCATTGTTGAAGTTTTTGACAAAAAACAATCGTTTGGCGTTAACCCTGCTGCACCGAAAACTTCTTTGGGAACGAAACGCGCGCTGTTAGACCCTTAAAAAGTGACGTCAAAGTTGGCTTAAAACAGAAGCCCCAGTGGTTTGATGACCTTGATCACGTTATTATCCGGCGAGACGGCACCCGCGTCGATCGAAGTGAGCCCATATGGTTAGTTTTTCTGAAGTTTTACCCGAAATGATTGCAACGATTGTTGGCGTTGCACTCGGTGGTATGGGCGCGCTCTACAACGGTCGGCGGCAAGTGAATGAAGTGAAGCAAAAACGCGCTAAGATTTTTTTAAAGAATCTTGAGAGTGAAATTGCAGAGAATATGCAGGTTATTGATCTTGCCTTACATACTTACCTTGATACGGAGTATGGCAAGTCCTTTTACCTTGGCTCCATTGCCTGGGATACGGCAACCACGAGCGGCGACTTAGCAGATATTTTGGGCATCGAACTCGCTGACACGATCGAAAGTCAATACAGAATCTTTTTTAGGGTTCGCTACTACGTCGATTTGATGACCCAATTGTGGTTTGCTCCGGTTGAGATTGATGGCCGTGCCGAAATTCAGGAAGGGTTTAAAAATCATATTGTCACCAACCTAAAGCAAGCAGGCGAGCATTTTGCAGAAGTTCAGTTGGCAATTGATGAGGCAAAAAAGGGAATGATTCTAAGTGGGCCGGCCAAGAGTATGCGCTAAAGTCGTCTTAGAGTTCGTGTGGTTGTGTTGTGGAGTCGTAAATGTTTTGTCCTTTTTGCAGTCATAGCGAGACTAAAGTGAATGACAGTCGGCTGGTGGCCGAAGGCAATCAAGTGCGCCGTCGTCGGGAATGCTTGGCTTGCGGTGAGCGATTCACTTCCTTTGAATCGGCTGAGTTGATGATGCCGCGGGTGATTAAGTCAGATGGTAGTCGTGAGCCTTTTAATGAGGAAAAGCTTCGTTCTGGTCTGATGCGCGCCCTTGAAAAGCGCCCGGTAAGCCTTGAGGGGGTGGAGGCAGTCCTGTCTCGCATTAAAAGTGCCTTGCGTGCAACGGGTGAGCCGGAAGTCAAGAGTCTAGAGTTGGGCGAGCTGGTGATGAATGAGTTGCGGATTTTAGACGAGGTGGCCTATGTTCGGTTTGCTTCGGTCTATCGTAGCTTCCAGGATATTGATGAATTTAAACGCGAAATTGATTCGATGGGTAAAAATAACCGCAAACGCGCTGCGAAAAAACCAGCAGCTAGTCAGTCGAAGTAATGGATCAAATATTTCTAGCGCAAGCTTTTCGGCTCGCGCAGCAAGGCCGGTTTACGACAGATCCCAATCCACGCGTTGGCTGCGTCCTAGTGCGCGACGGTCGGGTCATTGGGGAAGGATTTCATCAAGTAGCAGGTGGCCCACATGCTGAAGCAGAAGCCCTCGCCAATGCAACAGAATCGGTTGTTGGGGCAACCGCTTATGTCACCTTAGAGCCCTGCAGCTATCACGGTCGAACCCCTTCGTGCGCTGACGCGTTAATTAAAGCGGGTGTTACCCGGGTTGTTGCTGCTGCGCCTGACCCCCATCCGAGAAACAGGGGCGCCGGCTTTGATTTGCTCGAAGCAGCGGGAATTGAGGTCATTCGTGATGGGGATCAAGCGGGCGCAAAGACTTTGAACCCTGGCCATGAAAAGAACCATAGCGAGGGCAGGCCCTATGTTCGGTTGAAGCTCGCAGCAACAATGGATGGTTTTACTGGCTTGCCGAATGGCCAAAGCCAGTGGATTACTTCACCTGCAGCAAGGCTTGAGGTGCAACGAATGCGGGCCCAAAGTTCCGCGATTGTCACCGGTGCTAACACGGTGCTTAGTGATGATCCTGAGCTCACGGTTCGAGATCCCAGGATTGACCCGAAACACAGCCATCTTATTTTGGCTAGGCCAAAGCCTGTGTATGTGCTCGATAGCCAAAGCCGGACCATGGCGACGGCGAAAGTCTACGGGAATCCCCTGGCACGTCAGGTTTGCGGATTAGAGACGCTCAACGCGCATTCTGCGGCGCTGAAAACGAAACTCAATCCCGATGGTCAGATCGATTTACCCCGCTTTTTCGAAGCCTTAGCGGCGAGAGGCGTTCTGGAGGTGTTAGTGGAATGCGGGCCGACCCTCGCGGGTGCGGTCATGCAGGCGAACTTAGTTGATGAGCTGGTGTTGTTTTTAGCACCAAAATTTATGGGGGTCGGTAAGCCGTTACTTCAACTTCCAGAACTTGATAAGATGAGTGATCTACGGGCGTGGTCTTTGTTTGACACACGTAGAATTGGACCGGACATAAAGCTCGTTTTAAAACCCGACTGACCCCAACCGTTCAAAGGACGACTCAGAAATGACCCGATTAATTGAAGGCGATTTGGTGGCCAGTACTGCAGGGATTACGATCGTTGTTGCACGTTTTAACGAGTTGATTGTTGACAGCTTGCTAAATGGTGCGCTGACGACGCTCAAGCGGCAAGGTGTCCAAGACAAAAACATAACCATTGTGAAAGTGCCGGGTGCTTTTGAGATTCCACTCGCGGCACAGCTGGCTGCCGAGCAATCTGACTGCGCCGCAGTAATCACTTTGGGTGCTGTCATTCGCGGCGGCACACCGCATTTTGATTATGTCGCTGGTCAAGCTGCGAGTGGTGTAACCGCGGTTTCGTTAAAAACCGGAAAGCCAGTTGTATTTGGTGTCCTGACGACCGATACCATTGAGCAAGCCATTGAGCGCGCCGGGACCAAAGCTGGTAACAAAGGTGCAGATGCCGCGATGACCGCCCTTGAGATGATCAATCTCATAAGAAAAATGGCATGAAATCTACGCCATCGGCTCGACATAGAGCTCGAAAGCTCGCGGTTCAAGCGTTGTATCAGCTCCACTTCTTAGAGGCGTCGCCTAGTCAAGTTATTAAAGAATTCCTTGAAGACAATGATTTAAAGCGCGCTGACGTCGCGTATTTTGAAGCATTGGTTTTGGGCGTTAGCCAGCAAGAGGAAGCGCTTTGGCTCAAGGTTAGCGAATTGCTGGACCGTGAGCCCGAGCTAATTGATCCTGTGGAAAAAAGCATTCTGCTGCTGGGAGCCTTTGAGCTCTCAGTCCGTATGGAAATTCCCTTCAAGGTTGTCATTACTGAATCGGTTGATCTGGCCAAGATCTTTGGCGCGACCGATAGTTATAAGTACGTGAATTCGATTTTGGATCGCTTGGCAACGACGTTTCGGTCGATTGAAGTCGGTGCGCTGCAGGTTCGATGAGCCTCTCTGAATTCGAAATTATCGACCAATACTTTACGCCTTTAGGACACTGGCAGGGCCCCCACACTGTGGTTGGTCCCGGCGATGACTGCGCGGTATTAAGTCCACCGCCAGATCATCAACTCTGCGTATCGTCGGATACGTTTATCGAAGGCGTTCATTTTCCGGTTGGCGCAGGCGGCGCCCT
>JABGTE010000149.1 GCA_018647445.1 Gammaproteobacteria bacterium | reverse complement strand
CACGACCTTTGCCTGCTCTGACCGACCATAAAACGCTACGATTGGCAGCGCTTGCGCTTTTGTATTGCGCTCAAGGCCTGCCGATCGGGCTCTTTCAGGTCGCAATACCGGCTTATATGGCGTCCCTTGGCATGACGGTTGCCGAAGTCGGTGGATTCATCGCGTTTGTTTTCTTGCCCTGGAGTTTCAAGCTGGTGGCGGGCCCCATCATGGATCGCTTCACCTTCGCCCCCATGGGCAATCGCAGGCCTTGGGTTTTATCTGCGCAAGGCGGCTTGCTGTTTAGCTTTGCGCTCTTAGCGCTGCTGCACCCAGAACCGGCGTCACAATACTGGGCCTTAGCGGGCTTAGGTTTTTTGAGCAATGTGTTCAGCGCCTTGCAAGACGTTGCAGTTGACGGTTTGGCCGTCGATATTTTAAAAGCGGATGAACGCGCGCAAGGCAACGCCTTTATGTATGGCGGCCAAATGGCGGGCATTAGTTTATCGGGCGCACTCTCCAGCTGGGCTTTGGCCGATCAGGGCCTAACCCTTGCCGCGAGCTTGATGGCGCTGTGCGTGCTCTTGATCCTTCTGGTGCCCTTGTTGATTCGGGAACACCCTGGCGAACGCCTGCTGCCTTGGAGCACAGGCGTCGAAAGACCTCAAGATCGCCGGGCCGGACCTAAGAACTGGCGGGCTATTGTTATCGGGCTCTTCCGAGCCATCGTCTTACCCATGAGCCTCTTATTAATTTTCATCGAAGCATGCAATCGCATCACCTCCGGCGTTTTGATTAGCCTTGCACCCATAGTGACCGTTCAAGATTTGGGCTGGACACAGCTCGCTTATGCCAATTGGATCGCCCTAACAGGCGTCACCGCCGCCGTGTTGGGTGTTTTGTGTAGCCCTTGGATTGACCGAATCGGCGCCCTGCGAGTGCTCAAATGGATCGTAATGTTCCGCGTCGTAATGTTTGCGCTTACCGCGGCGCTAGAACCCTATTGGGGCATCCATCAGGTGTTTGAGGCCTTCCTAATGATTAACGCTGTCGCGACCCAACTGGTCACCGTCACGTTAATCGCTCTGTTTATGCGACTCTGTTCTCAGCGGGTTGCCGCGTCACAATTTGCGGTATACATGGCGCTCGCCAACATGACCTACTCGTTGGGTTCAGGCCTTATGGTGCCACTCAGCCATTGGACCCATCCGGCGGGGATAATGCTATTTTGCGCAATCCTAATCGCCCTTATGTGGCTGCTCATTCACTGGGTTAATTTTGAACGCCATGACCTCGACCTCAGCCGGCTTGATTGATTCCGTCACGAGCCTCGTTGACCAGGGCGCGTGCCACCCTCCCAAAAAGATAAGCAACAATAGACCGTTTCTTAATCAGCCCTTAAACTGCGGCTTCATCAAGCCCGTCAGGGAGCCCTTTCTATGAACGCTTACGAACAACTTGAAGCGCATTATCAAAAAATCAATGATCTTCGACATATTGGTGCGATTACGGGCTGGGATGAGTCCGCAATGATGCCAGCCGGAGGCGGCGCCGCTCGAAGCCGGGCGATGGCAACCCTCAATGTTCTGGTTCATGACCTCACGGTCGCCCCCCAAATTAGCGATTGGTTAATGGCTTGTGAAAATCTTGCGCTATCGCCATTACAAATGGCGAATGTACGCGTTATTCAGCGCGAACATCGGCAAGCGGCGTGCCTCACCTCCGACTTCGTGCGCGCACAAACAGAAGCGGTGATGGCCTCAGAGCAACAATGGCGAATTTCTAGAGCTGAAAATGATTGGGCAACGATTCAACCCCACCTTGAACGCGTTATCGGTTTAAGCCGGGAGGAAGCGGCAATGCGCGCCGACGCCGGTGGCCTTGGCCTTTATGACGCGATGCTTGAACTTTACGAGCCGGGTGTGACCTCAAGCCAACTCGACACATTATTTGAACCGCTGAAAACAGCCCTTCCGCCTCTAACCGATGCGATTATCGCGCACCAAGCTAAATCGCCCTGCATGCCCTTGGGAGATCATTTTGAGGTTGGCGCACAACGCGAACTCGGATTATCCGTTATGAAAACCTTAGGCTTTGATTTTAATCATGGCCGCCTGGATACCTCTCACCACCCTTTTTGTGGCGGCGTCCCGGAAGACGTGCGTCTCACCACGCGCTATAGCGAAACCGATTTTTTGCAATCGCTTTTTGGCGTCATTCACGAAACCGGCCACGCGATGTACGAGCAGGGCCGTCCCAAAGACTGGCTCACTCAACCTGTCAGCCAAGCGTTATCCATGGGTACCCATGAAAGCCAATCGCTGCTGATGGAAATGCAGGCGGGTCGATCTACTGCTTTTTTAACGTATATTGCGCCGAAAATGCGCGCCGCATTTGGCCGTGCGGGAGATGACCCAGCTTGGTCGGTTGATAACCTCTACCGGCACATTACAACGGTCCGTCGGGACTTCATTCGAGTCGATGCCGACGAAGTAACCTACCCGTTGCATGTTATTTTACGGTACGAGCTTGAAAAAGCCCTGATCGATGGCAGCTTAACCGTTGCCGATCTACCCGAGGCCTGGCATCAAAAAATGACGGACTACTTTGGCTTATCGACAGCGGGCAATTATAAAAATGGCGTCATGCAGGATGTGCATTGGCCTGCTGGGTTAATTGGCTATTTTCCAACCTATACGCTGGGCGCACTTATGGCCGCGCAGTTATTTGAAGCCGCGAAGGTGAGCCAACCCCAGACCTTGCAGCAAATCGCAAACGGTGATTTCACCAGCCTTCTTTGCTGGCTACGCAAGCACGTCCACAATCGGGGCAGCGCTGTCTCCGCTGATCAATTAATGACGGATGCGACGGGCTCACCCCTGACAACCGATGCTTTTTTATCCCATCTACGCGCGCGATATCTGAGCTGATTCCTGCTGAGCGCCACTACGGTTATATCAACCGAACTGCGTTAGGTTGTCCCAAGTCGTTGGGTTTACCCTCTAATCCAGTCAGGATAAGCTATCACTAAACTGAACTTGTTATGACTGAAACTAATCCAAACCCCTCTAATCAATCTCAAAATGCACTGCCTTGGGATGTCATTATCCACAGCACAGTGGGCGTTGCGTGCCTCGTCATTGGCGCTTTTATGGTGATCACAGGCGCTGCATGGTCCACCCATATCTTTTCGGCCCTAATGCTATTGTCCTTTGTAAGCGCCCTGATCATTAGCGCGACAACCAATAGCTGGGTGCGCGGACACTTCCTGGCAATGGCGCCGGTTACTGGCATTGCCATTGGTTATCTGGGTTTCGAGTGGGGCTTTGTGCTCGCCTATGCCCTCATCTGGGTTGCGTTTTTACACTTTGTTGGGCGAGGCCTGCTGCAGAAATAAAGCGTTTCTTCTTGCGGTATGCAGGGCCGGAACAAGCACCCTTTGGTCATTGCGCTAGCATCTCCAAAATCATGCGTTGCCCAAAAAAACGTAACCATAATCGAACTATCGTAGGTGCGCATTACGGAAACTATTAGAGTTTAGGGACCTTTTACCTGACCTAACGGAGTTTCTCTTGAAGATTATCATCTTTAGCTTAATGGCTTTCTTTTCGCTTACGAGTTTTGCCGACCATCATGCTATGCCGGAAAATGGTGTCGTTGAAATTTACGAATGCAACCTCAACGACAGCGCAAGTATCGAAGGCGTTGTAAATTACGGACGCAATAGTTTTCGGAAGTTTGTTGATAAACAAAAACTATCGATCAACAGCTTCGTCTGGGAGCCGATTGCTATTGCGCCACCCTACCAAGACGCCCAACTACGGTGGATTAACTATTTCCCGACCTGGGCTGACTACAGCAAGGCAGCTGCTGCCTGGAACGACTCAAAAAATGCAGACAACCGGACTGCGCTTGCCGCTATGACTACTTGTAACAAGCCCGTATTTGCGACATCAATGCCGATAGCACAAATGCCACAGGACAAGAAAAAGCCCCTGATTGTTGGCGTCTGCAACCTGAACGAAGGCGCCACCTCAGCAGATGCTCTAAAATACGTCACACCCGGTCGGCATCAGAATATCAATAAGGTGATGGGCATTAAGAACGGTGGCATGATGTGGGTACCAGGATTTGGCTTGAACCCCGATTTCGATTTTCTGCAGGTCATCGCCGGCTCTCAAAGTGACATGATGGCGCTGTTCGATGGTGTGCGAACTGGCAAAGTCCAGGAAGCGCAAGCTGCTTATAGCGATCAATCTCCGCCCATGTCGTGCCACTGGGATCTGTCGAATTCTTATTCTTTATTGAACTGATCCGAGCTTTGGCAAGCACGCTTTAGTGCTTGCCAAAACCCTGGACCTGGCGCCCTGGCATCAGATAAGTGCTATCAACCTCGGAAAAAGTGCAGCTTCATAAGAAAAACCCCAAAAAACATCTGATTTGATTCGATCCCGCAAAAATCATTGGCAAAAAACGCGGCTTCTACCAACCAACACTTATCGTTGTGATTTCGCGGCCTCAGCAAAAGCGTTTATGCTTGAAAAACAAACAACGGCCTGGGGCTCGTTTTCGTAAACGGCGCTCGCGCTACCAATGTCTTGTCGGGTAGCACCCCTACAAGGTTTTCAACGCTTGGCGTTAATGAGTCTACGACATGAAGAAATTTTTCCTGATCATCAGCACTTTGATGCTTTTGTGCGCACTCTGGCTGCTAGCCAAGCCCTCTATGTCTGAAATTGGAATTGCTTACGCGCAACACGCCGAGGATGGGCAAGCGCTCACGGTAACCTGGTTTGGGGTGACCACGCTGCTCATCGACGATGGCGTGACCCAAATATTAATTGACGGCTACTTCTCACGCCCGAGTTTGCTCGATATCGCGCTTGAGCGAAGGATCGAACCCGACCTAGCTGCAATTAAAGATATGCTCGATCGGTTCGAGATCAATCGCCTCAAGGCGGTCATACCCGTGCATTCCCATTTCGACCATGCCTTAGACAGCGCTGAAATTGCGAAACAGACTGGGGCGCAACTGATGGGTTCAACTACCACCGCGCAGGTCGCTGCCGGATCAAACCTTGCGACTCACCAAGTTAGCGTCATTGAAACCAAGACGGTTTATCCGGTCGGCGCCTTTGAAGTGACTTTTTATCCTTCTAAGCATGCCCCACTGGCGACTAACAGCGCGATCTCTGGCACGGTTGCCGCGCCGCTCACACTCCCCGCGCCGTATACCGCCTGGAAGCTTGGCCAGGCCTACACCCTCGTGATCACGCACCCCAAAGGCCGAATGCTAATTCAGGGCAGTGCAGGCTTTGAGCCAGATGCATTAGCCAAGGTCGAAGTGGACGCCGTTTTTCTGGGTACCGGCGGCCTACCCACATTATCGAGGGCCCACCAATCAGCGTACCTCGATGAAATGGTAACCCAACGTCGACCTAAACGCGTCTACACGATTCATCATGATGACCTGTTTGGTGATCTCGGTAGCGTTGAACAAAATGTCCTGATGCCGAATTTTGACAAAACGCAAGCCTTCGAACTTGGCCAACAAGTTTTACCCGCGCAGCTATTACAATTGCAGTTTGGCGTGCCGATCAATCTCTAAGGTGCTGTGACAGGGCGATCAAGCTTCAATCCGCGACGCCCAGGCCATCCTACCGAAACCCAAGGTGGCTTCCAGACGCATTCACCGAGGACTGTTATCGCTTATCTAAAGACCTAAGCCGTCAAAAACTCACCCCGAGCAATGCCGGTCTCGTCATACACAGGCTCTTCCAAATCAACCCGATACTTTTTGATCGGTTTCACCATGGGCAATCGATCAAACTTTGCCAAGTGCTGCCCCATGTCCCGATACCAGTGACTTGCTAAGTGCGCCGCCAAAGTATCCGATGACGTCCACTCTTCATAGACCATCACCCGCCCTGGCGTCAGATGGTCCTCCGTCCAGGAGTAGGCAATGCAGCCGACCTCGGCGAGTGCCCCTTCAACGAGCAATCTCGCAGAGCGCAGAATTTCCGGCACATTCTCGTGAGGTTCGAAATCGATGAATCCTGAAATAATCACAGTCATAAGGGCCTCGCACGCGGCAGATCAATTAGGTTGACGCTCAGCATATCATC
Organism: Gammaproteobacteria bacterium; assembly: GCA_018647445.1. Taxonomy (GTDB): domain Bacteria; phylum Pseudomonadota; class Gammaproteobacteria; order Pseudomonadales; family Azotimanducaceae; genus UBA9926. Next base: position 1,791 of record JABGTE010000149.1, on the reverse strand, counting down.
GCGCCGCACACTAAGGCACCATCAAAGCTACTCGGCGCCCTTATCAGGCGCCCACGCTTTCTGGCGGGCTAAGGTGCCGCTGGCGACAGATGCTGCTCGATCTAAGGCTATCTTTTTATGCATGGCGTTCTCGGAAACCGAGGTCTAAAGTGCTGTTACAGTTTCTGAAAGACCATGCTGTGAAGCGGCTGCTAGCGCGCTTCCGGTATGACCGGTTATCCGATAAAGAAGGGGGCGACGACGATGGTAGAGGCGGCGACCAGCATGAATTCTAGTGATACGGAAGTTAATTTTACGATGCGTCTTTTGGACACGATATGCTCCTTTTGCAAGTTTTCCCTGACGTCCTTTTGAGACTCGCAGGCTATATGGTGGCAGCAGTGTCTGTTTTCAAGCGCAAAAATCAATTTTTTCTAAAGATTTTGGTTAAGTCTTGAAATTTCTAATCAGCCCGCTTACACCCTCACAAATACGTATCGAAAAACGCTTTGGACCAGCGTTTTTCCAAAAATTGCGTGCCGCAACAATAATCTCGAACGGCTTTAGCAACGCCCATGGACAATCAGCGTTTGGCGAACACCGCAGGCGTTTAGCACTATTTCGTATAAAGTTATTCTACAATTGAAACTTCTAGACCCCGAGCATCTGCCACTCAACCCGAGCGATTCTCAGCCCTTCAATTACCCCACGCACAGATCCCTTCGGTCTCAATCCAAGTTAAATCGGCGAACTCGCGTCGGATGTCATGGTTGTTAAACCCAAACGCTTCGGCAGCATAAGACCAAGCGCCCTGTTTGTTCTTGGGCTTGTCAGCCTTCCAACGCGTAACGTCGGCAAAAGTCTGTTCTGATGGCACCAATCCGCAGAAGGCATAAAGGGTGTCAATTACAGAGGGCAGCTCTGAGCGAACTTTAGCGTCGCTAATGTCATGAAACGGCGTTTCGCCATGAGTATTGCCGGTGAACTGGATTTGCAGAACGAACGCGGCGAGACCTTAGGCAGGACGCGACTCGGTAATTCACTGAGTGCGCTAGATGAATTGAACGCGTTTGAGCTGCTTCATTAGGCCGCCGGGAACATTCATTTGACAGTTCCTAGGCAGGGCTTACCCTCGTGATGGAATTTTAGCGTTTTTTCCTGCAAGGAAGCCTTTTGCGACGCGTAACGTCCTGTATTCAGGCGATGCTTTCGATCATCAACTGCCGTTGATCTGCAAGGGCCGGGCCGCTCCCGCTCTTGATGAAGCCGTCAACCGACTGTACCTTGGTCGATCTTGGCCCAGGCCTGTCTCTTGGCGTTAGTGCGTTAGTGATCGGGGCAATGGTGGGCGCAGGATACTGATTTCGCTTGTGTCAGCCGTTTTACGTTTACAGACAACATTCATACTACTCTCGCCGTCCGTTAGCAGCTCGGCTACATGTCTGACGTCTCCTGAGCCCAGAGTCGCAAGTACCCCTAGGCATTTTGATTCGCGCAAAGACTTACTTTTTAGCACCTTATCCCGCGAGGGCCCTGCGGGTGCGCACGGCGCTGGCGAGTTCGTGCAACAAAGTCTCCGTATCTTCCCAAGCAATGCAGGGATCGGTGATGCTTTGGCCATATTTCAAAGTCGCCTTGTCAACGACATCTTGGCGACCCGCTTCAATATTGGACTCGATCATCAACCCAAAGATCGCTTGATTACCTCGAGCAACTTGCGTTGCGATATCCGTGACGACATCAATCTGCCGGGCCGGAATTTTTCGACTGTTGGCGTGACTGGCATCGATCATGATGCGCGCCTGCAAACCT
>JABGTE010000215.1 GCA_018647445.1 Gammaproteobacteria bacterium | reverse complement strand
TGATTTAGGCTTTTTGGATCTTAAAACGTTGCTCGGTGCGGCCCATGCATTTGAAATACCTTATGTCTTTGGTAACTTTATTTCCGGTGCGAGCAAGATGATTCATCCCGAATCTGCCCGCGAGGCCAGAAACGCGCTGTCTCACAGTATGATGTCTTACTGGGCGGCCTTTGCGCACTATGGCAAGCCTGGCACCGGCTATTATGGCAAGCAGCTGGAGTGGCAGCCCTGGGCAAACGGCGCCGACCAGGATCGTCTTATGGTTTTTGACACTGCGTTAGACGATGGGGTGCGGATGTCAGCAGAACGACTGGATCTCAAGGACGTCAAGCAGATGTTTTTTGCTGAAAAGCGCTTTGCCGATCAGGCGGAGCATTGCCGGGCCTACTCAATGATGTTCACCGGATTAGACTTTGTGCAGGCGGAGTTTGATGCGCTGGGCGGTGAAGGGTGTTCACAGTTTGGCGGGTGAGCCCTCAGCGTATCTTTAGGAAAACACACGATAAAAATTGGCGATGTGAATCTGTGAATGTGTGAATGTGTTTGTTAGACGGCACAGTGCAGCCGTGATTTTCATGCCGGGAGGCTTGGCTTAATGCGGCAACGGCACGAAAGCGATTTTGGCTAAGCCTCGTTTGAGGTCCCGCCAATTCGGTTTACGTTGGCAGAGACGCAGGATCCTGTGCTGGTAGGGCGGTATACAGGGCTTGGGTTTGTCCTAGCTGACAGCGATGCTCGATATCGTGCATTGACGTAAGAAGGGGCATTCAAAATGCCATCCATACAGCAGTCTTGGGGCGGTACCCTAGCATTATTAAAAGTCCCGGAAGGCAACATTTGTATCCTGATTCAGGTTAGTCGGGTCATTATTAGTGGCATTAGGTCGTCTGTGCTTTTAGCATCTGGTCGTGGACAGTAACTTTAAATTGGAGCGGTAAAAGATGGGACGGGTAAAACTTGAGAAGACCGGTGACGTCTTTGTGCTGACAATGGACGCAGAAGAGAACCGCTGGAACACGGCGCTTGTGGACGATCTTATAACAGCGTTAGATGAGGTTGAGAGCAGTACGGGAGCAGCCGCGGTGGTCACGACCGGGGCAAACGACAAGTTTTATTCAAACGGCTTAGACCTCGAGTGGCGCAGTGCGCCGGAGGCGCATCCTGACGCGGGTGATCCGGCGGCATTCTTTTTTATGGAATTCATGAGCCGCATGATCACCTTGCCAGTCCCAACCATCGCCGCGGTAAATGGTCATGCGTTTGGCGCAGGGTTCATGTTTGCGCTCTGTCATGACTACCGGATAATGCGGGCGGATCGCGGTTATATCTGCGCTAACGAAATTGAGCTGGGGATGATCATTCCGGCACCTGAATTGTCTTTGTTTCGCCATAAACTGCCGGCGCATGTGTTTTATGAGTCGGTGCAGTTAGCAAGACGTTGGGGCGGGTTGCACGCGCTTGAAGCTGGCATCGTGAATGAAGTGGCATCGAAAGAGGCATTACTGGGCCAGGCGGTCCGGAAAGCCCAAGCGCTTGCGCCGTTGGCTATTAACCGAAAACAGTTTGGTATTCAGAAAGAAAACATCTTTGGAGAAAGTTCGATTTTGAACGACACCAACGGTGCTGCTTTCCATCTTCGAAATAAAACGCGCTATAAGCACTCGTGAGAAAACTCCCTAGCAGGTCTAAGGTACCAACTCAGCGGGTCTGCTTCTAGGCTCTAATTGGCCGCAGTGTCATTGAGAGATAGCTTATGTCGGCCGAGATGTTTTAGGCTAAGGCGCCTTGGCGGTTTAAAGCACCTACCAATCTATCGAATTGGCTAACAATCTACAGGGAAGATTTTTGGTTCGTTCTAAGGCTCCTCAACCGCTCAACCTGGGCGCAACGTTTATTATAGGTTCGGTGCTGTTCTGGGACTCGGTGGGGAAGGGGGCGAAAACCCGTCACAAAACGCGTTACGGAAAACAGGCGTTCAAAGGCGCTAACGGTTTTAAGCTGGAGAAGGCAGCTGAAGTTCGACAAACCGTCGGTAAGCACCTGCTGAGTTTTGCATCAGTTCTTCATGACTGCCTGTTTCTACAATCTTCCCATCGTCCACAACGCAGATTCGGTCTGCCGAACGGATGGTGCTGAGGCGATGGGCGATGACGATCAAGACACGCTTTTCGCGTTCGGCTTGCAGCGCTTTTACAAGCGCATTCTCGGTCTCTGGATCTAGCGCTGCGGTAGGCTCGTCAAGTACCAACACAGGTGAGAGACTAACCAATCCCCGAGCGATTGCCAGTCGTTGTTTCTGTCCGACCGATAAGGTGTCTCCGTTGCGCCCTAGGCGAGTGTCGAATCCCTCAGGCAGGTTGCGAATAAATGATAACGCGCCAGCGGTTGACGCTGCTGATTCCAGTTCTAAGTCAGTGGCATCTGGGTTTCCAAGGCGGAGGTTGTTTGCAACGGTATCGTCAAAAACCGCGGGTTCCTGAAAGACAAAGCTAACGAGATCACGAAGGTTATCAACCGCGAGCGTGCGAGTGTC
>JABGTE010000250.1 GCA_018647445.1 Gammaproteobacteria bacterium | reverse complement strand
TAAGGCGTTACGCTATTTGGCTCAAGCGGGATTCCAAAAGTGTGTCCTAAGCGCCCGTTTGCGATAAATCGTAGAAGGTCGTGTTTGGGTACAGTCGTAAAGGTAAAAGCAGAGACTTAACAACTGACTTCTTAGGGACAATCCGTCCGGCCTCGCTATCAGCACCCCGGTTTGAGCCGGGCGTTTTGCATTGAGGCTGCAACCTGATTTATGCGTCGCTGGTTGACGTGCAAGAGCCGGAAAATCCTTAGTGAAGTTGGAACCAGGGCGGTCTGCAATGAGCGCCTTGGTTTCAGCGATAACTTAGCGATTGAAGCCTGAAAATTGTCCATCAGTGGCTGTTGATTTGTCTGAGCTGGCGTGAGAAAAATCAACACCAATCTGACATCAGTTGCGGTTTAAACGCCGCTCTACGCGCCGCCGCAAAGCAAACATCTTCGCTTGCTTTCTTAAAGTGTTTCTGTTTAGTCTACGGGCTAGGTAAAAAACAATAATCATTGGGGAAGTGCTATGAGGTATCTAAGTCGTTTTGGCGGGTATAGCGTCGCAGGAAGCATTGCGTTGTTAACAGCCTTTTCAGGACCGGTGTTTGCGGCGGCTGGAAATAATGCGGTAATTGAAGAAGTCGTGGTAACCGCAAGAAAGCAAGAGGAATCTGTTCAGGACGTCCCGATTGCAATCACGGCGCTAACTCAGGAATTACAGAATAGCTCGATTCGAAATCTGTCAGATCTCGACGGATATGCGCCGAACCTGATTTTCGGCACAAACGGCAGTCGCGGTGGTGGCGGTGCCGACATCAACATTCGCGGCATTAGCCCGACTCGTAGTGATGATAATTCTTTCGATGCGCCCATTGCGGTTGTTGTTGACGGGATCTACTTGGGCTCTGCTGCGGGTCAAGTGCTCGAGAATTTCGACTTAGAGCGGGTCGAAGTGTTACGTGGGCCACAGGGCACGCTGTTTGGAAAGAACACGGTTGGCGGTGTGGTTAACGTGATCCGTAGCAAGCCGACAGGCGAGCTAGGGGGAAAGGTCAAGGTAACAGCAGGCAAAGATGGCCAGCAAGAAGCACGGGCGGTGTTCAATACTGCCATAAGCGACACACTTGCGCTGAAGTTGTTTGGTACTCAAATTAACTATGATGGGTTCATGGACAATGTTACGACCGGCAATGGTGTTGCAGAAAAAGATTACACTGCCGGAGGCGCGACGTTCCTGTACACGCCAAGTGATAATTTCGAAGCGACCTTAACGGTTGAGACCTTTTCAGACGAAGGCACTCTAGATGCTTTCCATACGAACTATAATGTTCCAGCGGGTCTGTTGCCGGCGCCCCCAGCCGGGTCGCCTGAAAACGACTTTAGCGCGGGATTTTTAAACTGTAATGCTTTCGGCGCTTGCCGAAACACGCTTGATCGTCCGGAAGTTTCTGACAACGACAAGGACAATAATTACAGTCTTGATACGGACGCTATAACGCTCAATATGAGTTTTGACGTTAATGAGAACCTGACAGTCGTTTCGTCTACCGGATATCGGCAACTCGATGAGTATCGAATTTATGATTACGATGCTTCTTCATTTCCGCTCATTACGATTGAGCGTTTCAACGAGTATGACCAAACCAGCCAAGAGCTTAGGATCGATGGTAACTTCGATCGGTTGAGCTTCACGGCGGGTGTCTATTATTTTAGGAACGAATTCGTGCAGGACTGGTATACAGGGGACGCGTTTTGGGGTGTTCTGTTTGGCGCTAACCTCGCGAACCCAGATTTAGGAGGTCCTGGTGTTAGCGGCCTAGAAGTCTGTAAAGCGGGAGGTTTTGCACCGATCGCCTGCGATCAAGGTATGACTGCTGAAGGAATCGCGTCGCAAAACATTCATCAGATTCTCTACGAGACACAAGAGACAACATCTACTGCAGTATTTGCGCAAATGGACTATGACCTTACCGACGCCTTAACGCTCACCGCAGGGTTACGTTGGACGAAGGAAGAAAAGCACTTCATCGCTGGTCAGTCTTATTTGACGACGGCTGATCGTGAAACGTTAAGGCAGTTCCCTGAGTATGCTGACCTCGAGCAGGATTGGACAGAGGTGTCGCCCAAGATCGGTTTAACTTACACCATCAACGATAGTTCAATGGTGTTTGCGACTTATTCCGAAGGCTTTCATTCAGGCGGGTTTTTCGGGGTTAACCAAAACATTCGTGATTTTGAAAGAGACCAGTATGATCCTGAATATGCCAGCAATATCGAAATTGGCTACAAGAGCCAGCATTTAGATAACCGCTTACGGTTTAACGCGACTTACTTCAGAAATGATTTTGAAGACAAGCAAGAATCGTTTGTCGCACTAGATCCGGACACTAAAACGGTTGCGTCTGTGTTCGATAATGCCGGTAGTGTGTTGTACTCCGGCCTTGAAATCGAGATTCAGTATGTCTTTAACAATATTGCCAGAGGGTTCATAAATTACGGCACACTGGACGCTGACTACGAAGTCTTTGACACGGATATCAATCCAAATGATGGTGTCACGCTCATTGAGGATGCATCCGGATTAACGCCAAGGAATTCTCCTGAATACACCTTGGGTATTGGTGGTACTTTGTCTTTCCCTGTTGGTGACGGCTCAGTAGACGTGTTCGCTAAAGTTACTAAGATCTCAGCTTTTGATGCATCACTGCTCAACCTGAAACAATCGAAAGTGAGTGCTAGAGAAGACGTCTCGTTGTCTGTTGGTTACTATGCAGAGAATTGGGCCGTAGAGGCCTTCGGCAAGAACCTGACCGATCAGCGGTTCGAGGTTTTCCAGCCAATCGCAACCTTGTTTGCTGCAGGGATCGTGAACCGTCCTAGAACAGTAGGGATTGAATTAAGCTATCAGTTCTAGCGTTTTCTAGAGCAAGTTAAAAAACCCGGCGATTGCCGGGTTTTTTTTTGCCTGAATTAAAGGTGCCCCGGAGCTCTACCGGGCAATCTTGGCTAACCAAAATCGGAATCATTTGATCTGGCGTCAGATTACGAGAAAGCCTATTTCGAGGTACGAGATCTACTAAGCGTTTTAATCTAAAGGGTGAGCCGGTCTTGGTTGACAGGTCTGAACATGTGAACCGCTCTGTCTATGATTAGGGATCGAGCGCGAGCTTCAGGTAGACTTGCTTTTTTTGGATTCAGCACAATGCCGGCTATGCTGCTTCAGCGCAAGATTTTGCCCCTATTGCTCCTGGTGTTAACGCCGTGGACGTTGGCGTCCACGGCAGCGCTAGAAATCGTGTCGACCTCGGAGTGTACGATAGGGGTGGCTGGCGTCTCTGTAAGTGCCTTTGCAGTTAATAGGCTACAGGTTGTGCGGTCGATCATTATGACGGGCGAGCCCGTATTCGACCCGCGCCGTAAAACCTTTGGTGATCAAATTCTTGGTGGTATGAACCGGCTGCATTGGCAAACCCGTGAATCGGTCATCAAGCAGCAGTTGTTATTTGCGGAGGGGTCAACCCTGTCGCCCTCCGCGTTGGCAGAGTCCGCTAGATTACTGCGCTCGCGACCTTACTTAATGGATGCCGGTATTAATGTTCAGAACCCGTGCGAGCCGGAAGTCGATATCGAAGTGATCACGCGGGATGCCTGGTCTTTAACGCCCCGAGTGGCACTCAATCGTTCAGGTGGAAATAGCAAGACGGGCCTTGGGGTGCGTGAAAAAAATCTTTTTGGTCTTGGGGTCCAAATTGAATTTAAAACGGTAAAAAATCTAGATCGTCAGGGGCAGCAGTTCGAACTCTCAACGAAGCATTTGTTCAATACCCGGATTCAGTCCTCGATCTACTTAGAAAACAATGATGATGGTTTTGTACGAGCGGTCTCGATCGGACAGCCTTTTTATGCTCTGGATACGCGCAAAAGTTGGGGTTTAGAAGTCAGTAATGTTAATGAGCAAGTCGGGTTCTACCAGTCTGGCGATCGGATTCGTGACACGCAGCGGATGCGCGCTGCAGGATCGATCTTTTACGGTGTTTCAAATGGCTTGAAGGCGGGTCGCAGTCACCGTTTTACTTTTGGCCTGTCCTATGAGCGTCAAGATGTTCTCTTGGCGTTCGCCCAGAATGTTGATGCAGGAGAAACGAGGACTCGGAAATTGGTCGCGCCCTTTGTTCAATGGTCCAGTGCGAGCGATCAGTTTATAAACGCGGTCAACTTTGATTTGATTGGTTTTACCGAGGATATTGAGACCGGTCTAGTCCACAACTTGCGTTTGGCGGTTAGTCCGTCTGCCTTGGGTGGGGATCAAGACCGCCTTCAGGTGTCGGCTTCAGCGGGAATGGCCGTCTTAGCCTCTCAAAAAGGGTTGTTGCGCTGGGATGTATCCCTAAGCGGCTTACGGGATTTCGACGGCAATGAAACTCAAGATATCGTTTTCTCTGCCGGCATCCGGGGCTTATTCAAACCCACCGTTGGCGCAGGCTACCACGCGTCGCTCAATCTTGATGTCGCGCGTAATGTCATGACGGGACAGCAGTTGTTTCTGGGCGGTGAAACCGGTGTGAGAGGTTATATCGATCGCTTACAAGCTGGGGATCGGCGCCTGCGCCTGCGTCTCGAGCGCCGTCAGTACCTTGATCGAAACCTCTTCGGCTTGCTGAATTTGGGGTGGCTAGTCTTTGCCGATGTGGGCCGCGCCTGGACGCCTGATGACGTTGCTGGCAACCCTAAGCAAAGCCTGATGGATGTTGGTATAGGATTGCGCCTGGCGCCGACAAAGGCTGAACGCGGCAAAATGATCCATCTGGATTTCGCTGTGCCGCTGAAAAATAGGGATGACCCCTTGGTAAGTGATTATGAATTCGTGGTGTCCATCCAAAATGGGTTTTGATATCGTTTAGCCAGTCTTCCTTGGATCAAGAGCGCGACAGTAATGAACGAGTTTTTCAGGACCTTCGATGAGCATCCTTTTCACCAATATTTAGGCTTAAAGCTCG
>JABGTE010000214.1 GCA_018647445.1 Gammaproteobacteria bacterium | reverse complement strand
ATTGCTATGGTTCAGTTTAGCATCAGAACTCGATGCAAGCTTCTTTAATGCGCTTGTTTAATGAGAACATTTACTAGGGGCCTTACAGGGTTGCCGTCGCGGTCGGCGACGACAAAAGGCCCGCGAGGTAGGTCTTGTTCTTGGCAGGGCTTTCGAAATCTAGAAGTTGCACTCCAATACCGGGCTTCTGACGCACCTTAACATCTTTGCCTACCAGCTAAACGACTTTTACGGCTAAGGGAATTTGTTCAGCCTCATCGAGCAAAGTTAGCAACAAGAAAACCCCACCTCCTCTCTTATAACCTTGACCTGGTTTGGTAAACATTCCGCCGTTTTAAAAAAATGGGCATGTAGATATGCTGCAACTGATGTAGGTCTTTTACGAAATAAGACAGTATGTTTTTGTTCGCCTTGCCGCCCTGCAATGATTTTAAAATCAGTCTCAACCTAAAGGGATAAAAAAGTTTGCTTTAAAGGATACGTTTCCACAAGACGGTTTCTAAACAGCCTTACTCTGGGTCATTAAAAAGTGCTCTAAGGACAACTCGGCATTCAAGTTGTTGCTCGCGCCGGACAAGGACCGAGCTCTGCCGCACTCGTCCGCCAACCGCGAAAGCGCTTTGGTTGACCAATTGAGGGCCAGTTCATCAATCAGCTCCTGAAAAACGCCGCGATTCATAGACTGTGGCAGAAACTGTTGACGTTGAGCGATAGCGGTCGCTCGATACAGGAGATCATACGGTAGGCTTGGCGTTTCTTTCGCCGCAAGCCTTCTTGCCGTCTCGATTGGCCCGCTGTATCCCTTTATCCATTCGTTGAGGGCGCTAATCATCGCAAATCGTGGCGCCATCTGCTCGCTATCAAACAACGCTTGCGCGCTGATCGGTCTGCGTCCCGTGATCGCATAAACGTCTTCAAGAAGTTCAGGGTCAGCATCGGGGCTGGTTTCAATCAACCACCGTAAACCTTCTTCATCTGTTGGGGTTGAAAGATTTAAGCGCTGGCATCGGCTTCGGATCGTTGGGAGCAGGCGCGCCGGGCTTGTCGAAATTAAAAAGAGATAGGTATTGGGCGCGGGTTCTTCTAAAAGTTTGAGCAATGAATTGGTCGCATAGACATTCATTCGGTCAGCTGGATCTAAAACAAGCACTTTGGCGCGCCCTTGTTGTGGTGTTTGATGGCTCCATTCAATCACCGATCGAATTTGTTCAATTTTAATTTGTTTGGAGTCTTCTGGCGTTACCCATAAAAGGTCTGAATGACTGCCCGCATTTTGGAGCTGGCAAGACGGACAGCCTGAGCAGCCACCTAATTCTGTCTGTTCACATAAAATGGTGCTGGCCAGCGCTTGCACAAACCCCTGACTGCCCTCCCCCGCCGGATCGTCAATTAAGTAGGCATGTGCCAAATCTTGCTTGAATAAGTGATTGCGAAGTTGTTCGAGTTGCGGCACTTGCCAGGAAAAAAGCCGGCTCATGGGTGATCGCCCTGTACGCTAATCCAATGCTGCTCAATCAGACTCACTACGCTTTGTTTTACATTGGCTTGGGACTGGCTGGCATCGACGATTTTAGTGCGTGCTTGTGTTTCAGCGCGACGCAAAAAGGTCTCCCTGGCCCGCTCAAAAAACGCGTGTTGTTCTGACTCAAAGCGATCCGGCGCACTAACTTGAGCCGCTCTTGCCAGGCCGGTCGCAACCGGGACATCTAAAAGAATGGTGAGGTTGGGCGTAAACCCGTCTAAGGTCACCGCTTCAAACTGTGCGATCAGGGCCAGACTGATACCACGACCTCCACCTTGATAAGCATAAGTTGAATCTGTAAATCGATCACAGATCACCCAATCGCCGCGTGCAAGGGCCGGCTCAATGCGCTCGAAGATATGCTGTGATCTAGCCGCGAACATGAGACCGAGTTCCGTCAGGTCGCTTAGGTTTTGATTTGAGGGATCCAGCAGAAGTGACCTTAATGCTTCTCCAGTCGCCGTGCCGCCAGGCTCCCGAGTTGTCACAACCGATTCGCCTTTGGCTGCGAGCCACTCAGAAAGTGCTGTCATGAGGCTGGATTTACCGACGCCTTCCGTGCCTTCAAGCGTTATAAATTGACCTCTGGGGGCAGCTGTGACCATTGTGAACCAACCTGTCTCGTTGAAGCTCTTAGTTTAAGGCTAAATCAAGGGCTATGCGCGCTCATTTGCCCCTCTGGTATTGATTAACAGCTTTATTATGCGCGGCAAGGTCGAGCGAAAATTGGCTAGAGCCGTCACCCCGACCGACAAAATACAACCAATCCCCCTCGGCTGGTGTCAAAACAGCGGCCAAGGCACTGGCGCCCGGGTTGCAGATCGGAGAAGGCGGTAACCCAGCGCGCGTGTAAGTGTTAAACGGTCCATCGGTGGTAAGGTGATGTCGTTTTAAATCGCCATCAAAAGCGGAACCCAATCCATAAATAATGGTTGGATCGGATTGTAGGCGCATCCCTTTCTGTAATCGGTTTAGGAAAACCCGAGCGATTTTGTATCGATCTTCATTACGGCCGGACTCACGTTCAACAATTGAGGCTAGGGTGAGGAGCTCTGTTGGGTTTTGAAGTTCTTGAAGTGAGTGCGTTTTCCAGAGGCGATCTAACTGTTTTCGCATGGCCTGATGGGCTTGTTTAAGAAGCTTAAGGTCGGTGTCTCCACGGGTGTAGTGGTAGGTTTCCGGAAATAACCATCCCTCCAAAGAACGCGCTGTGCCGGTGACTGCAATGGCCAATTCAGCCTTAGTCATCTTAGTCGTGACGGCGCTTAATCCTTCAGCCGTCTGGAGTTGGGTTAGCCATTGCGCAAGGGTCCAGCCTTCTGGAAAAGTCAGTTTGCGGGTGTAAGCTTGTCCGGATCGGAGCTGCTCAAAGAATGCCAAGACCGTCGTGCCCGGTTGTACTCGGTATTCGCCTGCTCTGATGGGGCCCTTACTGCTTAACGCGCGATCCAGCAACCGGAGTTGCCAAAGAGGCTGCTTTGACTGGCCCGCATTAATGAGCTGTTGTCCAAGCCGGGTAATATTACTCCCGGCTTCGACCACAATAAGCGTGGACTCATTTATGGAGAGAGATTGTTTGCTCAAGCGCTCGAGCCAGAAAAAGCTCAGTGCGATACTGATCGCTAAAAACGTAACCACCCAAACGGCTTTACGCATCATTTAACAGCCATGCGCTACAAACTGTGCGCCCGTGAGTGATTATCACTAGGGTTCAAAGGTCCTAAAAATGACCGTGCCGTTGGTGCCACCGAATCCAAAGGAATTGCTCAACACCGCATTAATGGGCCGTTGTTGAGCGATTTTCGGGACGTAATTTAGATCGCATTCGGGATCTGGCTGATCCAAGTTGATAGTGGGTGGCGCAATATTGGTTTCGAGCGCCTTAATTGCAAGCACCGCTTCGATTGCGCCAGCCGCACCAAGGGCATGGCCGATCATGGACTTGGTTGAACTGACGCATAATTTGAAAGCATGGTCTTTAAAGACCGTTTTGATGGCTTGGGTTTCGGCAATGTCACCCAGGGGAGTCGATGTCCCATGGGCATTGATATAATCAATTGCATTGGGGGCGAGACCCGCATCGTTCAACGCCGCTGTCATGGCCCGTGCAGCGCCAGCGCCATTTTCAGCAGGTTGGGTCATATGGGCTGCATCCGCGCTCATACCAAAGCCAGCCAGTTCACAATAAATTTTTGCGCCGCGCGCTTTTGCATGCTCGAACTCCTCGAGCACAATAACGGCCGCGCCGTCACTCAAGACGAAGCCATCACGGTCTTGATCCCAAGGGCGACTTGCGGCCTCTGGCGCATCATTTCGAGTGCTCAAAGCCTTCATCGAAGCAAACCCCGCCATCGTGGTCGGCGAGGTTGCTCGTTCAGCGCCCCCGGCGAGCATCACATCGGCATCGCCGTATTGAATCATTCTGGCCGCCAATCCAATGTTGTGCGTCCCAGTTGTGCACGCTGTCGTGACGGCGATATTCGGTCCAAGGAAACCGTATTTTATAGAAAGGTGCCCAGCAACCATATTAATAATGGAGGACGGCACGAAAAAAGGAGAGACCTTTTGCGGCCCCTTTACTTGAAGCACTTCATGGCAGGTCTCGATCGTAACAATGCCACCAATGCCCGATCCAACGGCAACGCCGACTCGCTCGAGATTTAGACGGTCAGAGTCCAGACCGGCATCCACAACGGCTTGAATGCCCGCGACCAATCCATATTGAATAAAGCCATCCATGCGGCGGGCTTCTTTTTTAGGGATGAAGGGCTCTAGATCAAACTCGGGCACATTGCCGCCAAAGCGCACCGCATAGCCCTCGGTGTCAAAGCTTGCAATTGGACGAATACCGCTCATCCCGGCTGCAACTGCCTCCCAGCTAGACGCAGTTGTCACACCAAGTGGGCTCAGCATGCCGAGGCCGGTTACAACGACACGCCTAGTCACATTAACCACTCATCGCAGTGGCGCTGTAGAGCTTTTTGCATGGGAATATCAGCGCAGCTGATGCGGCGCCTGCCCGATCAGCTGCGTGCCAGGTAGGGGTTTTAGGTGTGGGCTTCGATATAGTTGACCGCTTCCTTAACGGTTGTAATCTTTTCAGCTTCTTCGTCAGGAATCTCTGTCTCGAACTCTTCT
>JABGTE010000213.1 GCA_018647445.1 Gammaproteobacteria bacterium | reverse complement strand
GACTAAAACCGAGCCTTCCGCATGCTTATTGTATTGCCGAACTATTGAAACTGGCCGAAGCGCATCCAGTTGTCGATTAAGCGTTCTTTTAAATGGCGTCATAAATATCCGAAAAGCAAGAGTGGAATATCCATTATACTGGCTTCAACTCTATAAGCGAGAATGCACACTGATGATCCACAGCATGACGGGATTTGACCTTTCCGAATTCGATAATCTGTCTTGGGAGCTTCGGTCGGTTAATCACCGCTACCTCGAGCTCAATTTCAAATTGCCCGAGGATTGTCGGCACCTCGAGGCCGCACTCAAGACCCGTGCCAAAGCCCACCTCACCCGAGGCAAGATCGACTGCACACTCAGACGCACAATCGCCACCCAATCAGAACTTTTTGTAGATCAGTCGCTCATAGAAAGCCTTCTGAATACGATTAAAGGCGTCGAAGATGAAAGCAAAAGGGCTATTAATATTAATGGCCTAGACCTGTTGAAGTGGCCCGGCGTACTGACAAGCGAGATATCTCGACCCGATGATGACGACATCCTGACACATTTTGATACCGCGCTCGATCGCTTTTGCCAAACCCGCGCGCGCGAGGGCGATGCCACAAGGTTGGGTATTTTGGAGAAATTAAACCACTTAGATCTAACGCTTACGGCTCTTAAGCAAGTTACGCCTGAAATCATCCAGCGCGCCCAAGCTCGGCTAACGACCCGCTTCGAAGCCCTTGACCTCGCCGCTGATTCAGAAAGAATTCATCAAGAAATCGTGCTCCTCACCAGCAAGGCCGATGTGGGTGAGGAAATCGAGCGAATTGAGGCTCATATGAGCGAAGTGCAACGCTGTTTAGCAGAGGGCGGCCCGGTCGGTCGACGCCTAGATTTTTTAATGCAAGAGCTGAATCGTGAAGCCAACACCCTGTCTTCAAAAGCCATCGCAGTCGAATCCACCTTCGGCGCAGTCGACATGAAAGTTGCCATTGAGCAAATGCGCGAGCAGATCCAAAACCTTGAATAACCGAGCCGAATTCGAACCTGGTTTTGATTTGCAAGACCGCGGCCCATCTTTTAGTATCTCGGCCTCTACGCAATCGCTTACAAGTCACCGGCGGCTATGACATCCAAACCCAATACAACCCGGGGCCAGGTTTTTGTGATCGCGGCCGCATCTGGTACCGGCAAAACGAGCTTGGTCAGTGCTCTACTGTCGGCGCATCCGGACGCAGCGGTCAGCATCTCTCACACGACCCGAGCACAACGACCCAACGAGCAAGACGGTGTTAATTACTTTTTTGTTGAGCGGGCGCGCTTTAAAGATCTGATCCAGCAGGGGCTTTTCGTGGAACATGCCGAGGTCTTTGGCAACCTCTATGGCACTAGTACAGAAGAAGTCGAGCGCATCATCGCTGCCGGCAAACAACTTATTCTTGAAATCGATTGGCAAGGCGCGCAGCAGGTCAAAGCAAAATTACCAGATGCGAACCTTATCTTTATTCTGCCGCCAACCCTTGAAACCCTGAAAACTCGCTTATTGGGTCGGGGGCAAGACGATCTCAACACCGTCGAGCAACGCTTTAAAGGGGCGCGCGATGAAATCGCGCAATACCACACTTTCGATTACCTCATCGTCAACGATGATTTTCAGCTCGCGCTCCAACAACTCGGCGAGATCGTCTTTGAAGACCCGGCGCCTTTTGAGATCAAGGCCCAGACGGCACATCACATTGATCTGCTTACAGCACTCACCACCTAAAGCGCACTATGGCCCTCTTGCCTGCTTGCAGGTTTGGCGATACACTGCGCGGCCCAAGTTGTCATTACGTGAAAGAATCCGCGTTAATGCAACCTCACCAAGGAGAACGCCATGGCTCGCGTCACTGTTGAAGACTGTTTAGAAAACGTAGACAACCGTTTCGAGCTTGTTATGGTCGCAAGCAAGCGCGCCAGACAAATCGCCACCGAAGGCAAAGATCCTTTGGTCGCTGTTGAGAACGATAAGCCAACGGTCCTGGCACTACGCGAGATCGCTGATGGCCTCATCGGTCCAGATATCTTGCTCCAGAAGCCTCGGGAAGAGTTCGAGCCCATGAGCATGGACCTGCTGGCTGAAACCTTTGAGAAAGACCCGAACCCAGAGTTCTAACAACGCCTGTACAGGGGCTGATTCCGGCCCTTTTGGTATTTTTTCTGAAGTAATGCCAACGTCTGCATCCAATTGCGTGCAATCGTTGGTATAGTCTGTTGATGCAAACCATTGATACCTTCGCAAGCCAATTGGCAGACTATTTAGAGCCAAATCAGGTCGATCAAGTCGTACGTGCCTATCACTTTGCAGAAATTGCACACACCGGCCAAGTGCGTAAATCTGGCGAAGCCTATATCAACCATCCACTCGCCGTTGCGACCATTTTGTCCGAAATGCGCATGGATCATCAGTGTTTGATGGCGGCTTTGCTGCACGATGTTATTGAAGACACCGGCGTTGCAAAACACCAACTAGGATCCGAGTTTGACGAGCAGGTCGCAGAACTCGTCGACGGCGTTAGCAAACTCAGCAACATGTTCCAGTCACGGGCGGAAGCGCAAGCCGAGAATTTCCAGAAAATGACGCTGGCCATGGCCAAAGATATTCGCGTAATTCTGGTTAAGCTCGCGGATCGTCTGCATAACATGCGCACCCTGGGCCACCTGGACCCGGAGCGACGTCGCCGCATCGCCAAAGAAACCCTCGAGATTTACGCGCCCATCGCGCTGCGCTTAGGTATGAATGCCATTCGCATCGAGTTTGAAGAGCTGGGCTTTCGAGCACTTTATCCCCTGCGGTCTAGCATGATTGAAAAAGCAGTCCAGCGAGCCCGGGGCAACCGAAAGGAAGTGGTCGGTAAGATTTTAAAGTCGATCGAGCATTGCCTTGCCCAAGATGACCTTGGTGCCCGCGTCATTGGTCGCCAAAAGCACCTTTACAGCATCTACGACAAGATGCGGGCGAAGCGAAAGTCGTTCACTGAAATTATGGACGTCTATGCGTTCCGGATCATCGTCAAAGATGTTGATACCTGTTACCGAACGCTGGGCGCTGTTCACAATTTATACAAGCCCGTCGCCGGCCGATTTAAAGATTATATTGCAATTCCCAAGGCCAATGGCTACCAGTCTTTGCATACGACGTTATTTGGCATGCATGGCTTGCCGATCGAAATTCAGATTCGAACGGAAGAGATGGAACAATTCGCCAACCAAGGTATTGCCGGACATTGGCTTTATAAGAGCCAAGATGATGCCGCCTCAACGGGTCATAAGCGCGCACGGGAATGGATGCAAGGCCTACTCGAACTCCAGCAAAGCGCCGGCAACTCCCTAGAATTTATAGAAAACGTCAAAATCGATTTGTTTCCAGATGAGGTTTATATCTTCAGCCCTTTGGGCGAGATCTACGAGCTGCCACAAGGTTCGACCCCCATTGATTTCGCCTATGCTGTCCACACGGATATTGGCAGCTCCTGCGTTGCGTGCCGGATTGATCGTCGCTTAGCGCCCCTCAGCACTGCTCTTGAAAGCGGTCAAACCGTGGAAATAATCAGAGCGTCAGGCGCCTTGCCGAACCCGGCCTGGCTCAGTTTTGTGGTAACCGGAAAAGCCCGAAGCGGCATTCGCGGCGCCCTCAAAATGCAGCAACTCAACGAGTCGATAGTCTTAGGCAAGCGGCTCATTGATCGAGCGCTGAGCAACCTCAATTCAAGAATGAATCTGGTGCCAAAAGACAATATCAAGCAGCTGTTAGCCAAAGCCAAACTCGATCATTTAGATGACTTATTGGCGGAGGTCGGACTTGGCAATCAAATGGCGAGTGTGGTCGCACGCAGGTTGCTAGAAAATCAGTCCCCGTTAACTGAAGACCAAACCCGCGACCTTGGCCCATTGTCCATTAAAGGCACCGAAGGCTTGGTGGTAACCTATGCACGCTGCTGTCGTCCAATACCGGGCGACCCCATTATTGGGCATATCAGTGCCGGGCGCGGTATCGTCATCCATTTAGAGTCCTGCAAAAACATGAGCGAGCTTCGCGATAAAAACGAAGAGATCATGTCGGTGCGCTGGGAAGATCATCTTGATCAAGAGTTTGCCGTTGAGCTTCGCGTAGAACTAGAGCACGAAAAGGGATTGATTGCAGTTCTGGCGTCAACCATTACAAGTAGTCAGGCGAATATTGATCGGATCAGTATTTTAGAGCGCGATGCGCACCTCGCAACGGTCAACCTAGTCATTAATGTCAAAGATCGCGTTCACCTTGCACGGGTCATTCGCAAGGTTCGACATATTCACAATATTAATAAAATCGTTCGAGTGCGCAGTTGATGACCACCAAGCGTCCTCAAAACGTCACCACAGCATTAGCACCAGCCGCCATTGGTCCCTATTCACAAGCCATGCAGTTTGGGGATCTTGTTTTTATCAGCGGCCAACTCGGCCTTGACCCTAAGACCGGTCTGCTTGTGAGCGGCGGCGTTGCACCACAAACGCAGCAGATTATTCAAAACCTTCTGAGTATTGGCGCAGCAGCCCGTAGCACGCCAAATCAATTCCTAAAGTTAACCCTGTACCTGACAGACCTTGCCGACTTTGAAACCGTAAACGAACTACTCAGTGCCGCGCTAGCCGAGCCGTTTCCGGCGCGTGCAACCGTCGGGGTCGCCGCATTACCAAAAGGGGCCGCCATCGAGATCGATGCCATTATGGCCGGCTCGAATGGCTGATGCCTTGGGGCAGATTAGTATTGGCGAGCTAAAAGGCATCGGCCCTGCGCAAAGTCAGAAACTTGCCCGGCTCAATCTGTACACCCTACAAGACTTGATGCTGCACTTGCCGCACCGATATGAAGACCGAACCCGGCTCACCCCCATTGTTTACCTGGCAGCCGACCAAGGGGCTGTCATCGAGGGCGATGTCGTACACTCCCAGATACAATTTGGTAGACGGCGCAGTCTGCTTGTGACGTTACGCGATGCCAGCGGGCAAATTGCGATTCGCTTCTTCCATTTCTCTAAGGCACAACAGCTGAATTTAGCCCCAAACCGTCGAATTCGTTGCTATGGCGTGCCCCGACGGGGCGCCTCGGGACTTGAGCTATATCATCCGGACTATAGCAATGCTTTAGAGGAACCCCTGGCAACGACGCTCACCCCCGTGTACCCCATCACCGAAGGGGTTTCGCAAAACCTCCTGCGAAAAATCATTCAACAAGCCTTAAAACGCCCCGATCTCGCCCTTGGTTTGCCGTGCTTACTGCCAAATCCGGATTTTCCAGACCTAATCGATTGCTTGCGGTATGTTCACGCGCCGCCCCAAGATGCAGACGTGCAACGCCTAATGACCGGACTCGATCCCAACCAAAGGGCGTTGGCGCTCGAGGAACTGACCGCCCACCAATTGGGCTTGGTTAAGCTCAAAAGCCAGCTGAGTCAACGGCAAGCTCCGGCACTCGTTGCCAATCAGGCACTTATCGACACCTTTCACGAAAACCTGGGGTTTACCCTAACCCAAGCCCAGCAGCGGGTGATTGAGGAAATCAATCAAGACCTTGGTCAGCCAACCCCTATGTTGCGGCTGGTTCAAGGCGATGTCGGCTCTGGCAAGACTGTGGTTGCGGCGATGGCCGCCCTGGTTGCGCTCACAGCAGGACATCAGGTGGCCTTAATGGCGCCAACCGAAATTTTAGCCGAACAACATAACCGATCCTTTACAGATTGGTTGGCGCCCCTTGGACTTACGCCTGTTCTGTTAACCGGCAGCATGAAAGCAAGCCTAAAAAAGCAGCACTTAGCTGATCTAGAATCCGGGTCTATTCGGTTACTAATTGGCACCCATGCGCTGTTTCAAGAAGGCGTTTTGTTCGAGCGTCTTGGTTTAATCATTATCGATGAGCAACATCGCTTCGGGGTTAACCAACGTATGGCCTTACGAGACAAGGGGCGTAATAACCAAACCACCCCCCATCAGTTAATCATGACGGCCACTCCAATCCCTCGAACCCTCACCATGACCCTTTATGCCAGCATGGATTGTTCAGTGATCGATGAGTTACCCCCTGGGCGATCGCCCGTGCAAACCAGCGTCCTTGCCAATGCCAAGCGCGAGGCGGTGATGAGCCGTCTCGACGCCGCCTGCCAGATGGGCGCGCAAGCCTATTGGGTCTGCACCCTGATCGAGACCTCCGAGGTCCTCAATGCTCAAGCGGCGGAGGCGGTCCTAGCGGAACTGAGCGCCGCCTTACCGCGCCGCAGTATCGAGCTGATTCATGGCAGGATGAGTAACTCAGAAAAATCCGCAATCATGGCGCGATTTAAAGCGGGCGAGATTCAGATTCTCGTCGCGACAACGGTCATCGAAGTTGG
This sequence comes from Gammaproteobacteria bacterium, assembly GCA_018647445.1. GTDB lineage: Bacteria > Pseudomonadota > Gammaproteobacteria > Pseudomonadales > Azotimanducaceae > UBA9926. The sequence continues at coordinate 2 of JABGTE010000213.1, read as the reverse complement.
CG
>JABGTE010000148.1 GCA_018647445.1 Gammaproteobacteria bacterium | reverse complement strand
CTCCAAACGAGCGCGCCTGCCGCAATCAATGGTGCAGAATAGGCCGTTAAGCATCGACGCGAGCAGAAGCCTGGCCTTTGATGACCTCAACGCCTTCGCTGTCTTGGGTTGAAACAGAAAGGTCGATGAAGTGTTCACCGTTTTCTTCGCGGATCGCATCGATCGTGGCCGATGCGGTGAGCGTGGCGCCAGGAAAGACCTGAGCGGTAAATCGTACGCCGTAAGCGGTGAGACGACCGTCTCCAACATAGTTGGTTAGCATGCGACCCGTCATGCCCATTGAGAGCATGCCGTGGGCGAAGACAGACGGGTAGCCCGCGACTTGGGTTGTGAAAATTTCGTCTGAATGCAGGGGATTATAATCACCGGACGTGCCGGCATACTGCACGATTTGGGTTCTAGAAAGATTGTTGCAGACTTCTTCTGAATAGACGTCGCCTACATTGAGATCACTAAGTTTTAAAGGCATGGAAAGGGCTCCTTAAGCAATTATGAGGTTGCAGGGCGCTCGGTGCGGACACCGACGCTGGTTGCGGTTACGACCAAGTCGCCTGTAAGGTCACGATATTCGGTGACCGACTCACTGAACATAAGCTTGCCGCCACGTCGACCTTCCTTTTCCCAGCTTTTTCCGGGTTTAACCGTTGCGGTGAGGGTGTCTCCTGCAACCAACGGTTTGTGATACACGTAATGCTGTTCAGCATGTAGACCGCCGCCGCTGCCGCCGCCACTGCCGCCGCCTTCTTTCGGGGTAATGCCGGTTGGGCCTTTTGCTGAGCCGAACCATTCTTGGCCGATTTTAGGCCGAAGAAAGTAGTCTGGATCAAACTGAGCGCTGGCTTGAACGAACGTGGGCGGTGCCACAACGCCGCCAGGCTCCGTGCCCTTGGCGTAGTCTTCGTCATAATAGATTGGATTGGCGTCGCCAATCGAGCGTGCGAACATCATGATGTGTCCAGCTTCTATGGGGAATTTATCTACGGCCATGAAAGCCTCCCGTCAGGTGATGAGTGAATGGTTTAGAGCAAAACAAGGTACAGGCCCGAATTGGCAGGAGTCAAGCACAGAATGTCGAAAACAGTCTTGCCGACCCAAAGCTTGGGCGCTATGATGCTTGACCGCGTTGGCATATTGCGACCGGATTATATCCAGCGAAAGCCGGTCGGGATTAGACTCAAAACGCAGCTGTCTGAGTCAAATTTCGAGCCAGTGATGCCAAAGCGTGAGAAGCTGCCGGACGCGTCATAAAGGGTTTAATGCGGAAAAATTTTTTCAAGCTGCTCATAGAATAAGGACTTCCGAGAACGTATGTCTCGACCACCCCGAATAGAGTATCCCGGCGCTTGCTACTACCTGACCGGTAGGGCGCTTCAAGGTCGAAAGGCCTTCGAAGATGATCTGGATTATCGGGCGTTCGAACAGGTGTTGAGCAGTGTCGTCCACCGTTTTAATTGGTTATTGCAAAGCTATGTCTTGATGCCAGATCACTACCATTTGGTGGTCGAGGTGCCAGAAGCCAATTTGTCAAAAGGGATGCGTCAACTCAACGGTGTTTACACACAGCATGCCAATCGCCGACATAATTCCGAAGGCCCTTTGTTTCACGGCCGTTTTAAAAGCATCTTGTTCGAAAAAGAAACCTTCCTGCTGCCGATTTGCCGGCACGCTGCGCTCAATCCGAATCGTTTGGGACTTGCGAAAGAACCGAGTGCGTACGAGCAGAGCAGTTATGGGGCTTTGATTGGTCAAAGATCTATGCCGGATATGCTGCACCCTGATGATCTCTATCAGCAGGTTTCCAAAAAGCCAAAGCTCGCGCAGGAAGCGTTGCGATCGTTTGTTGAAACGGATCAGGCGTTTGAGTCGCCGCTGAACGATCGTGCCCATCAGGTGCTTTTGGGTACCGACGCATTTGTTGATCGAATGCAGAGTTTGTTACTCAATTCTGCGAAAGCCAAACAGGCACCGAAGTTAGGCGGTCGTCGTAAATCGCTGCGAGTTTTGTTCCGAGGTATGCATCAGATGCGCCGTGCAGAGCGCAACCAACGAATCACACTTGCGCATTTAGAATACAATTACACCCTGGCTGAAATTGGCCAACATTTGGGACTGCATTACACGACGGTGAGTAAGGTCGTCAACGCGAGTGAAAAAGCGCTTTAGGTCCGACAAACAGCTTCGCATTATTGGCACATTATAAGAATCAAACCCCACCGTTGTAGTTCAATTCGATACTCGATATGATCCAGCAGGTTCGGTGGGCTTGATGAGAAAAGGTATCCATGACCATGCCCGATGGCGAACAGTAGTATTCGAAAGATCGAGTGATTACACTCTTAACATTAGAGAAAACAAGGAGACCAATGTGCGCAGACGTAGAGCGATCATCGGCGAAGAAACCGAAGAGATAGATTTAACCCCGATGCTTGACGTCGTGTTCATTATGTTGATCTTTTTTATTGTGACGGCAACGTTTGTAAAAGAAATCGGTATTGATGTGAACAGCCCAGACAAAAATCAAAACGTAAAAGATGCGGATAAGCAGAGCATTGTGGTGCAAATCACCAACCGTGACAGAATTCGGATTCGAGGCCGCGACATTGATTTTCGCGCCGTTCGAGCCAACATTGAGCGCCTGCACGCCGAAAACCCAGATGCGCCGGTTGTCGTGCAGCCCCATCCTGATAGCACCACCGAAACCATGATCCACGTCATGGACTCGGCTCGTCAGGCAGGTGTCTATGCGGTTTCAATCGCAGCAACTTAGGCGCTAGTCAACCATGTTCGTCTGAATGAGCCGCGTTGATCGCGGCTCGTTTGTTTAGCTCCCCAACAATCTTCTATTTCGGGTAGGTCTCTTATGGAATTAATCTTGATTCGGCATGGTCTGCCAGAAAAAGTCATCCGTTCTGATGGGGGCGCTGCCGATCCCAACTTGTCGGAGCAGGGGCACCGTCAAGCAGCTCAGGTTGCAGAGTACCTGAAAGACGAGCAGATTCACCGACTGTATTCCAGTCCGATGCGTCGCGCTGTTCAAACCGCGGAGCCGATTTCTAAGATTCTTGATTTGCCGATTGAGCACCGCGATGGCGTCGCCGAGTACGACCAAGACGCCAACGAATATATTCCTGTAGAGCAGCTTAAAAAAGAAAATTATGAGGCTTGGTTGCGGTTGATGCAGGGCGATATGGTCGGTGTTGACTTTGAAGCGTTTACAACGCGAGTGGTTGAGACGCTTGAAGCCATTGTCAAAGAGAATCGCGGGCAAACCGTGGCCGTGACCTGCCATGGCGGCGTGGTGAATATATGGGCGGCGCATGTGCTCGGCATGCCGCTTAAAATGTTTTTTAATCCTTATTACACTAGCGTGAGCCGGTTTCGAGCCGCCAGCACCGGTGAAAAATCGATCATCACCTTGAATGAGCGGTTTCATGTGCGAGATGAGCTTTAGGCCGCGGTTAGTTTTTAATTCTGTGCGACTTTACGCCCAAGGTTGTGTTGTCTCGGGGCTATTGTTTGACAGTATGGTACTCAATAATGCCTGTCGCCTCGGTCACCTTGTGGGTGACTTTCGCGCCAAAGTGTTTGCTTTGCCCGCACGGCGTCGATGCGTCGCGAAACCCCGGTTTTCCTTAAAACTACCCGCCATTGTTTGCGTACAAGGTTGATCGTAGGGGTCGACTACCCGGAAAGTAGGTCTCGGGCTCAGAGCCCCCTAAGCCGCTAAGGGGTGGTGTGAACGATAAGACGGTAGGTTTCGGCGGCGTTGTGTTGGGCAGGCCGGGCGCAGGACAAGCTCGGCGCGCTGGGACTGTACATGAGTGGGCGTCATAACGGTTGGCCATAGAAGCTCGCCATAAAAGTGCTCCACAAGGATAATTAGGTTGAAAAGATGCATTGTGGCGCGGCGCCTTAAGCGTTTGCGCCACTCTAGGCGGGATTTTCTAATGGCGGGCTGAGTGGCAACCGAACGAACTAGACGGCGTGCAATGTGCGCGAACTAAATCGAAGCCCGCGCAGTGTAATGGCGCCATTTAAAATGAAACACAATAGAAAGCCAGTGGATCAAACGCGCTTGAACAAGCAAAATGCAGATATGCAATAGAGGGTCTTGCCAGTTCAGGAGATCAATTGCACATCAGATGTACGGTCGTTTGACTATGGTATAAAGGGCGAGCAAGCGCATAAATTGGGACCGAAAATGAGCATGAATCGATGGCACAAGGTGTTGGGAACCAGTCGCGCGGTCTGCGTGGTGGGGGTTTTACTTAGTTTGAGTGGTTGCGCCAGTATCGTCTCCAATGCGACTAGTCGATTTGCGGATAATCTGTCCTCGGCGATCCTGGGTTCAAACGATGTCGACACGGTTCGCGAAGCCATTCCCGCCTACCTGGTTTTGATTGATAGTTTGGTGATGGGTGAGGCGCCGTCATCAGACTTACTACTCGCCGCCGCGCAGTTGAACGGTGCCTTTACAAATTTAGTTGAGCCGGAACGCGCCGGAAAGTTGTCGCTAAAAGCGCTCGACTACGCGGCCCGCGGAGCGTGCCTTAAGAGCGCCACGCTATGTGACCTGTCTGAGCTCAGTTTCAAGACATTTTCTGAACGCGTCTCGTCGATCTCCTTAGAAGAAGTGGACCCGGCTTATCAGTTGGCAGTGGCCTGGACTGGCTGGATTCAAGCCAATAGCGATGATTGGGCCGCGGTTGGTCAATTGGCGCGCGTCAAAGCGCTGATGACGCGTGTACTCCTGCTTGCAGATGGGTTTGATGAGGGCGGCGCCCATTTGTATATGGGCGGCCTCGAGACGGTTTTGCCGGCCAGCATGGGCGGCAATCCAGAAAAGGGCAAAGCGCACTTCGAAAGCGCAATTGAGTATTCTGGTGGTCGCTTTTTGATGGCAAAAGTGGTTTATGCCGAGCAATACGCTAAACTCGTTTTTGATCAGGCATTGCATGACGCGCTACTCAACAGCGTCTTGGCCGCCGACCCGGTCGCGCCGAATCTAACGTTAATTAATACGCTGGCTCAGGAACGAGCCAAACAGCTGATGATGGAGTCCAATGATTATTTCTAAACCTTTAAAGACCCGAATCAATCACCTGTCAGTTGGGTTTATTTTAGGGCTTGCTCTGATGTGCGCGACCTCAATCGTGACGGCTCAAACGTTGAAGATGGCAACAGTTGCCCCGGACGGGCTTGCATGGATTAAGCAATTGCGCGCAGCGATGAAAGCGATCGATCAAGAAACAGAAGGACGGGTTAAGTTCAAACTCTACCCTGGCGGGGTGCAAGGAGATGACTCGACGGTCCTCAGAAAAATGCGTATTGGCCAGCTGCAAGGAGGCGCCTTGGCTGCTGGCGCGCTCATTCGCTTTTACACCGATCTTCAGATTTACAACATGCCCCTACAGTTTAAAGATTCCAACGAAGTACAACATGTTCGTGCGGAAATGGACGACGGAATTATCGATGGGATCAAGCAGGGCGGTGTCCATGTGTTTCCCCTGATCGAAACGGGCTTTGCTTATTTGTTGTCAAAAAAGCCCGTGGCCAAACCCGAGGATATGACCAACCTGAAGGTTTGGGTCCCGGATGGGGATCCATTAGGCGAACAACTGGTAAAGCTCTTTAAAGTAAGCCCCGTGCCGTTAAATATCACCGACGTCTTGGCGGCGTTGCAAACGGGTTTGGTGGATGCGGTCGCCGTGCCGCCGCTGGTTGCGATTGCGCTGCAGTGGCACAACCACGTGGACTACATGATGGATTTGCCGCTGATGTATATCTACTCGGTGTTGGCGGTGGATGGTCGTGCGATGAAGAAGGTGAGTGCCGCGGATCAAGCGGTCATAGCAAGTCATCTAGACCCCCTGATGAAAGAAATCGATGGCGTAAATCGGCAGGACAACGTCAAAGCGTTTGAGGCGATTTTGGGGCAGGGCGTGATCTCTGTGCAACCAAGCAGTGCTGATTTGGCCGCTTGGAATGAGGTCGCGGTGGATGCGCTGGCTGCAATGGTTGCCGCTGAGGAGGTTTCTCAGCCCGTTTTGGATCAGTTCCAAGCATCGCTTGAAGCCTACCGGGCGCAGTCTCAGTAACGTATGGCCTCAACTGACCAAGCTGTTTTGCCGCGCTTCATTAAAGGGTACGCAGCGCTTGAAGATGGAGTCTTGATGGCCATCTTTGCCAGCACATTAGGTTTGGCTGTGATGCAAATACTGCTTCGAAATTTTTTTGATATCGGGCTTATCTGGCTTGAGAGTTATCTGCGCATGCAGGTGCTTTGGCTTGCTATGCTGGGCGCGATGGTTGCAACCCGTGAGGGCGAACATATTCGAATCGATCTCCTAGCAAGGTTTATTCAGGGCAGGCTGGTTCGCTATTTTGATGGTGCAGTGGCTGTGTTTTCGGTTTTGGTTTGTGGCGCGGCGACCTATGCCTGCATCACGCTGGTGCAATTCGAGATGGAAGACAATTTGATGGCTTTCGGGCCTGTGCCCATCTGGATGTGTCAGCTAATCCTGCCCTTTGGCTTTGGGGTCATGACCCTACGGTTTGCAGAGAAAGCCCGCCGCGTGATTTTCAGGGGCGCGCTCTAATGGGGTTCCTGGGTTCAGCTGGCTTGATGCTGCTAGCGCTGCTGGGCTCGCCGTTGTTCATTGTGATCCTGGCTGCTGCGATGCTCGGGTTCCTCATCTCTGAAGTGCCGCTCACCGTCATCGGTATTGAAATGTACCGCATTGTTGAAACCCCTATGCTGCTTGCTCTGCCGTTATTCACGTTTTCAGGCTATGTGTTGGCCGAGTCGGGTATGTCCCAACGCTTAGTTCGTCTGACCGCGGCGACGCTGGGCTGGTTACCCGGGGGCCTGGCCTTGGTCGCATTCGTCACATGTGCCTTTTTCACGGCCTTTACGGGGGCCTCAGGGGTCACCATCGTCGCGATTGGGGCCTTGCTGTATCCGGCGCTGCAACAAGGCGGTTATACCGAGCGTTTTAGCTTGGGACTGGTTACAACCTCTGGCAGCCTCGGGCTATTGCTGGCGCCGTCGTTACCGTTAATTTTATATGGGGTGCTGGTACAGCAAATGGACTTGGGTGTTCAATTTAGCATTCAGGATCTGTTTTTAGCGGGTCTTATGCCGGCGGCCCTGATGATCATTATGCTGACCGCGTATACCGTTATCACGCAACCAGCGGTTTCACGTCCAGTCGATGAGGCAAGACCTTCGGTACGCCAAGCAGCGTGGGCTATGCGCTGGGAGTTGCCGATGCCCGTGGTGGTGTTGGGCGGGATTTATTCTGGATTTTTTGCCGTGTCCGAGGCCGCGGCAATCACGGCCCTATATGTATTGATTGTCGAAGTTGGCATCTATCGGGAGATAACACTTTCGACCCTAATGCGCATTACCCGCGAAGCAATGGTCATGGTTGGGGGGATTTTATTGATTCTGGCCGTGTCCCTTGCGTTCACGAATTTTTTAGTCGACTCAGAGGTTCCCCAGTGGTTGTTCGAGCAGATCCAGGCGGTGGTCTCCAGTCCGCTGACCTTTTTGTTGCTGCTTAATATTATTTTGCTCTTGCTGGGCGCGATACTCGATATTTTCTCCGCCCTGGTGATCATGATCCCACTGATCGTGCCGGTAGCGATGCAGTTCGGGATTCATCCGGTGCATTTGGGCATTATTTTTCTTGCGAATATGCAGATTGGTTACTTCACGCCGCCGGTAGGGATGAACTTGTTCATCGCCAGTTATCGCTTTAAAAAGCCAGTAGCGGAGTTGTATCGCGCGACGCTGCCGTTCATGGCGGTCCTCATGGTCGCGCTGGCCTTGATAACCTATGTGCCCTGGTTGAGTCTCGCTTGGATGGGCGAATAAACGCGGATTAAAATCTGCTCTGCGCCAGCCTTATAGCGTTATCGCGGTCACACTGATGGCTGTGGAAGATTCGTAAGATCAGAAAAGACGCGCATTTCAAAAGGCGCGAAATAGTGGTGAAGGTGCAGCCGTTTTTTTCCATTTGAGGCGAGCACATGGCAGATTCAAAAGCCTGCGGCCAGTCCTTCCTTGCGATGATCACTGCCGCTGCAATAGCCGTCTCCAAGCCGGGCAATCAGTTGGGCGCCGCCAAAAAGATGCTCGGGTTCGTTCAGTTTAAGCGTGTGCCCCCGAGCTTCCAATGACGCTATGGTGGCATCAGAAAAACCTGATTCCAAAGCGAGCTCACCGGACTCTGTGAGGTGCCAACGCGGGGCGTCGGATGCCGCTTGCGGGTTTTGGCCATGAATGATCACACGCACCATCATCTGCACATGACCCTGTGCTTGCATGTGCCCGCCCATCACCCCAAAACTCATAAAGGGTTGGTCGTTTAAAAAGGCGAATCCGGGAATGATGGTGTGGAACGGCCTTTTGCTGGGTCCGATACAATTAGGATGACCGGCTTGGGTATTAAATCCGGAGCCTCGGTTTTGGAGGCTGATGCCAGTGCCAGGCACAACAATGCCGGAACCAAAACCGCGGAAGTTGGATTGAATAAAGGACACCATCATGCCGGAGGCATCGGCGGCTGAGAGATAGACTGTATCGGGACTGGCGCCCAGCGCTGGCGGTGGGCCTTGGACGCTATTGAGCTGGATTGCTTGCGCTGCCTGTCGCAGGGCGCCTGGATCCATAAGCGATGAAACGGTCTCCGACATCATCGGTGGATCCGCAAGGTGCAGCGCAACTTGTTGCCAAGCGTACCGTATCGCTTCGACCTGTAGGTGGATGGCGTCCGGGCTGTCCAATTCAAATTGGCCTATGTCCCAATGCTCTAACACCCCGAGGGCGATCAAGGCCATGAGGCCTTGTCCGTTAGGGGGTATCTCAAATAGTCGCGCCCCAGAAAAGGTTGTTGAGATTGGGGTCACCCATTCGGCTTGATGCTCTGTCAAATCTGCTTTCGCTAAAGGGTAGCCTGCCTGGTTGGCATCAAGAAGCATGCGTTCCGCCAATTCGCCGTGATAAAAAGCCTCGCCAAGGCTGTCGCGAATTGCTTTTAGCGTCTCAGCGTGCCTCGGTAAAAAAACCATCGAGCCGATATTTGGAACCCTGCCATCAGGGAAAAAGGTCGCCTGAAATTCCGGAAAATTGCGGTATGTGTGCTGGGCATGCTGCCAATAGAAGGCGCTTTTGGGGCCAAGCAAATAGCCATTTTCGGCGTAATCAATCGCGGCCTCGAAAAGCGCTTTGAAAGGTAATCGGCCGAACCGTTTGGAGAGGGTCGACCAGACATTAACAGCGCCCGGCACCGTCACGCTGTGCCACCCTAGGCCTGGCATTCGTTTCTGGCCGAGATATTCAGATTGCTTTAGTGCGCTTGGCGTCCTACCTGAGCCGTTGATGCCGTGCAGCGTGTCGCCATCATAGATAAGCGCAAAAGCATCACTGCCAATACCGTTGTTATTGGGCTCAACGACCGTCAGCGTGATTGCTGCTGCCAGGGCAGCGTCTACTGCATTTCCGCCTGATTTAAGGGCTGCAAGACCAGCAGCGGTGGCAAGAGGCTGCGAGGTGGCGACCATATTCTTGGCAAAAACGGGCTGCCGGTTAGCGGGGTAAGGCAGCGTCCAATCAAATGCCATCGCTTTGCCCTGCGTCAATTGGTTCGGCGTGTTGCCAGAGATTGCTCAAGCTTTGTTGTTGAAAGAGGTGATAGTAACGTCCTCTAAGGGTGATGAGTTCATCATGATTACCGTGTTCGATGATTCGACCGTCATCGATAACGACAATCTTACTGGCATGGCGGATGGTTGATAATCTGTGAGCGATGATGACACTAATTCGATCCTTGAGCAGGGCGCGAAGGCCTTGCTCGATCCGAGCCTCGGTTAACGTGTCAACTGATGAGGTCGCCTCATCCATAATGAGGATCTGAGGATCCGCGAGCAGCGCTCGCGCAAAGGAGATGAGTTGTTTTTGACCCGCTGATAAGCTTGACCCACCCTCACCAATCACCGTTTCATAGCCGAGGGGCATTGCGGTGATGACGTCATGAGCGCCGGCCTGTTTCGCTGCCACTAAAATCTGTTTCTGGTCCGCAGACAGATGCCCGTAGCGAATGTTGTCGGCAATCGTGCCGCCGAATAAGTGCGATGATTGCAGTACGACGCCAAGGCTTGATTGCAATGCCTGAAGGCTCCAATCGCGATAATCTACGCCGTTTACTAAAATCCGGCCGGCAGTGGGTTCATAAAATCGGGCCAGTAAACTGATTAAGGTGGTCTTGCCGCCGCCGGTCGCGCCCACGACAGCGACACTTTGCCCACGCTGAATCTCCAAATCGATGTTGTGTAAGACGGGCTTGCCCGTGTTGTAACGGAAGCCGACCCCTTCAAATGTAATGCGCTCTATCGGTTGGTTAAACGCATCGGGCTCGGCGCCGCTGGTCGCGCGCTGCGCCAGTCTGTCGAGCACCGCTTGACTGTCTTGTATGTCTGGTTCAGCTTGAATCAAACTGATGACTCGCTCAGCGGAGGCTTGGGCCATTTGCATTTCGGCAAACCAATGCGCGAGCTGCTCAATCGGCTCAAAAAAATGTCGGGTATACGTTAAAAATGCGATCAATGTCCCGGTAGAGATTAGGCCCCAAGCCGACTCGACCCCCCCAACCACGAGGGCGATACCGGTCGCCAAGGCTGAAAGGGTTAACACAATTGGTAAATAGATTGCCGCTTGTACAGCATTCGTAATGGAGGCGGCGTGCATTCGGTCGGTCAATCGCCCGAATTTATTTAGGTTGTCAGCCTCTTTCACGAACACTTTGCTGGTCAAAACACCCATAATATTTTCGTTGTAGGCGCCGGTAATCCGAGAATTGGTTTGCCGGACCTCCCGTGCACTGCGCAAAATTCTGGTCTGAAAATAACGGCTAATGATCGCAAGTAGCGGCAGGCTTAGTAGGATAATCACGCCCAGAACGGGTTCCATAATCAGCATGGCGCCTGAAATACCCAGCATGATGGTGAAAGACCAGAACAGATCGAGAATGCCCCAAGCCATAATGTTTGACAGCCGTTCGCAGTCTGAGGTCATGCGCGCCATTAGCCAGCCCACCGGTCGTTCATCATAGTATGCAAAAGACAAACGCTGTAGGTTGGCGAAACCGTCGCGACGGATGTCATGACTCATGTGGCTACGAAGCTTACCCCCAAACCATAAAAAGCCGAGCACCGCGCCGCCCAGCGCAACACACAAAATGCCGTACAAAGTTCCATAACCGAGTAGATCGATGTCTTGCCCATGGAGCCCAATGTCGTCAATGACCCATCGCGTCACGAGCGGAAACGAAATCTCAGCGATGCCAACCACGACCGCGCACAGAGCAAGCAGCACCAAATCCTTCGGGTAACGTCGAGCATAGCTGAGCAGTTGCGTCCAGACCCCCAGCTTTAAATCTTTATCAGGAGTGAACTCATCGCTGAAATTGTCGTCATCATAGAAGGCGTCACTCATAACAGTTTGCTCTCAGGCGTTCGGCTCTGCTGTATGTCTTTCTGCACCTGGCCTTGGAGTTCACAGAGTTTTCGATAGATGCCCGGGGTTTGCGATAAGGTTGCGTGATTCCCAATTTGGGCAACTTCGCCATCGGCTAGAACAATAATTCGATCGGCATGCATCACGGTGGATAATCGGTGGGCAACAATAAGGGTGGTCCGATTGGCGCGAACCCGTCTCAGGTTGTCCAAGATGAGGGACTCGGTGTCGGTGTCCACAGCAGATAGCGCGTCATCTAGGATAAGGATTGCAGGGTCTTTAAGCAGGGCTCTAGCAATAGCGAGGCGCTGACGTTGACCGCCCGAGAGTGTGACGCCACGTTCGCCCACAAGGGCGTCGAAACCATTCGGTAACCCGTCAATCGTGTCGAGCAGGTTGGCCGTGGTGACCGCCTCGGTCATGTCCGCAAGGCTTGCTTGGGTTTGGCCTATTCGAAGGTTGTCGGCTATCGATCCGGCAAACAAAAACGATTCTTGTAGCACCACCCCTATCTGCGCTCGAACAGACTTTCTAGACAATTGACTCAGGTCAAAATCGTCGACCCAGAGGGTGCCCTGCTGGGGGTCATATAGCCGAAGCAAGAGTTGGATCAAGGTACTTTTACCTGCCCCAGGCGCGCCCACCAGAGCCACGGTTTCACCGGCCGCAACGGTTAGCGATAGATTTGATAGGACAGGCGGATTGCTCTGGTGGTGAAAGGTCACGGCGTTGAACTTGATCCGCCCCGAAAGCGGGGCGGTTAAGGCCTGCTCAAGGTTTGATTCTTCCGGCTCTGAGAGAATTTCAGCCATTCGTTTAAGCGCAACGACGGCCTTGCCAGAGTCGGTCAGAACCCGGCCCATATGTCGGATGGGCCAGATGATCATGCCCTCATAGGTGATGAAGGCAAAGAGGGTTCCAATTGTCATGGCATCTGCCAGCACCCAATGGGCGCCCACGAAAAGGATCAGGCCAACCTGGAACAGGCAAACAATATCGCTGCCGCCATAATAAAAGCCTAAAAAACGCATTAAGCGTTGGTTTTGGTCACGAAATCTCGCATTCGCGCGACCGAATTTTTCTGCCTCAAAGTCTTGGCGAGCAAAGGCTCGGACCACGCGAATGCCCGTTAAATTTTCCTGCAGGACCGTAGTGAGGCTCGCCTCGGCCTCATCGACCTCTAAAAACATCGCTTTCACGCGATTGAAAAATAACACGGCCGATAGCAGCAAGAGCGGCATCGTGATGAGGGCGACACCCGTCATGGTGACATCTAGCGACAGTAAGATTGGCGTTACGATAAGTAGCATTAACACCGCGCGACCAATCTCGATGATCTGGCCGCTCACAAATACGCGAAACGTTTCGATGTCTGATGTGCATCTTTGAATGAGGTCTCCAGTATCGGCCTGATGATGAAAGGCAATGGGCAGGTGATTTAAATGGTTCATGAGGGTGTCGCGCAGGCGCCGCGCCATACCTTCTGCTGCGGCTGCGATTTGTTTTCCGCGTATGTAAACAAAATAACCCGCAAGGGCGGTGCACAACACAATAAGGATGCCGGATAATCCCAACTGCAAGTACAGCGCATGATCGTCACTGAGGCCTGAGGGCATAAAGTTTTGGAGCCACGTTAGATAGGTGTCCGGCGCCTCGCCCGTTAATCTATCGAGCATCGACCGGGTGATCATGGGCACGGTGAATAGCAGTGCAAAGCTTGCAACCATTGCCAGTAGCGCTATGAGTAAAGGGCCGCGAAAGCCAGCGGAAATCATTAAAAACATCGGCCAAAGGGCTTGGGTTTTAGTAGGGGTCGAAGCGGTGGCCTGCATGATGTCGGGGTGTCCTGTCGACGGTTTAAGTCAAAGTCGCATGGCGCCTTGACGGGCCAGCAAACCGTTCTTTTTTTGAATGCTCCCGCATTATGCCGATGCATGAAACAAATGAGAAGGCCATTGCTGGCGGGGTGGAGTTCGCGCCAGCTCTTCTGTATAACAAGGGTTCGTATTTTTAAGGAAGCGCTATGAAACTTTTTAATTCAGTCGGACCCAACCCCCGCGTCGTTCGGGTTTTTATGAGTGAGTTGGGTCTCACGATGGATCAAGATACGGTTGATATTATGGCTGG
>JABGTE010000198.1 GCA_018647445.1 Gammaproteobacteria bacterium | reverse complement strand
TGACGGCATCCAAGCCCAACCGCGCCCAACACAGCCTGAAGGTCCGCCATTGCATGTCGGCGGTGCAAGCCCAGCGGCACTAAGGCGAACCGTAACAAAGGGCCACGGCTGGTACGGATTCGCGATGGACGTCATAACCGCCGGTAAAACGATCGCCCGACTTAGAGCAGCTGAGGCACGCTATGAACGCCCGAATTGGCTAGGTGACATAGAGATCAGTATTACGCCACCCAAGCCGCCGACCAAAGCGATGGTTGAGGACTATCAGGCGCTAGGCGTGTCTCGGGTCATTCCAATGCTCGGATTCTACCCTCAGGCGTCGATGATGCTTGATCTCGAAAAGCTCGCGGCCGAACTCATTCAAACTTGATTTAATAACAATTCAGGCAGCCACAGGTTTCAACGGTATCTTTGATTCAATCAACTGACGCCAAACGGTTTAATTTTTTGTGTCGGCAAATCACGTTACAGATAACCGATAATCAGAAACAAGGTAAGACGTTTAAAAAGGAAAACAAAAGCATGATTGATTTATCAGGAAAAGTTGCGGTCGTCACGGGCGCGAGCAAAGGGATCGGTAAGGGTATCGTTGAGGGCCTTTGCGAATATGGCTGCACAGTCTATTTCACTGGCCGCAGCACCAGCTCGGACGTGCCGCCGGCGCCGATGACAATCGATGCCACCGCTGTATCGGCCAACAAGCTGGGCGGCAAAGCAATTCCGGTTTGTCTGGATCACAACGATGATACAGCGGTTGGCGCCCTCTTCGAACGAATTGATAAAGAGCAGGGCCGATTGGATATTCTGGTCAATAACGTCTATCAGATCCCCAATCCCCCGGCGATGAACAAGGGCTTTTGGGAACATCCCATTTCGGTTTGGGATGACCAATGCGGCGTTGGCCTTCGAGGCTATTATACAGCCAGCGTCTTTGCCGCACCCATCATGATCCGGCATCAACAAGGACTCATCGTGAACATCTCGTCACGAGGCGGACGCGGATATGTATTCAGTGCGAGCTACGGCGTCGGTAAAGCGGGCGTTGATCGAATGGCACAAGATTTTGCCATTGAACTCAAACCCCATGGCGTCTCAGCCGTCTCCCTGTCACCTTCTAAGGTTAAGACCGAGTTTATTCTGGAAATGGTTGCAGCAGGTAAAATGTCACTAGATGGTGGGGATGCGCAATCGGTTCGACTCAGTGGCCGCGCAGTTGCAGCACTTGCTACAGATTCTGCATTGGCAGAACTCAGCGGGCATATTCTGACGGTGACCGAGGTTCAAAACCGCTACGGTCTTATTGATCCAGATTAGCCTCGATCGCTTGAGTGCTGCTCACTTCTTGGATAAAGAAGGACATGACTGCGTCATTTATTAGGGCCCTGAGGCCTGAGCGCGAGACCTTGCCCGATAGACCAAACCGCTTGGCCAAGTTTGAGAATTGGGGGGCATCAGAATAATCAAAATGCTTGGTGCCGGCTGCCAACTGTTTCTGACCTAAGGGGGACGCGCTCAAAAACTTGTCGAGCTTTTTGTAATTAATTGGATCGTCCCAAGCCGCCTGCCCCAGATAATAAAAAGGCTTGGGTGTGCCCGCGGCAATCACCTCGGGCGGCACGGGCACCATCCAACCATCCAAGGCCATGGCTCTAGCTACTCGATCGTCCTGCGCTGCCAACATGAGCGCCGTGGCACCGCCAAAGGAATGGCCAAATACGCCGACGTCGTCCGTTTTAATATTGGACCACAAACTACCAGACTCACCACGACGGCGTGCAACTTCATCGAGCACGAAAGCCAGATCCGCGACCCGAGTTTTCAACTGGGGTAATCGAAAAGCCCAAAAGGCATCCCCCGTACGATTTTCGGTATCGGATGACCGGTAATCCGCCGCCGATCCATCGGCAAAAATCGTCAAATAAGCGTCATAGGCGTGATCTATACTGATTACGGTAATCCCATGACTGGCCAAAAGCTCAGCTTGGATCGTGTTCTGGTTCTTCATTCCACTCAAGCCATGGGAAAATAAAACCAATGGCTGCTTCTCACTGTGCTGCAGGGGACGTGCATTTAATATTGAGTTGGTTTGCACTCGCTGCATATGCGCCACCATAAACCGCGGCAGTCCTGACTGATACGACATCATATCCAGGCGCCGTTCTGGGTAATCCAGGTAAGGCTGCCTGCGGGCTTCATCGCTTGCTTCTGCTGGATACCAAATTTGACCGGCCAAACGACGCTTATCGCTCGGGTCCTCGGTGAATGGCTCTTCGCGCGCCCCGTCAACCCATTCAAAAAACTGCGTTCCAACGGCATGGGGGCCTGAAGGCGCCGGTAGGTCATCCAAAGGAAATACCTTCGAGACCAAGGTTGTACACCCCGATCCAAGTAGCTGCAAAATTACAACAGCGATTGATTGAAATTTCATAGTGGTCCTAGTCTTTTAGATCGATGGTAAAATAAAGTTGGCGCACCGCTTTGAATCGAATTCAAGACCGCTGCTCGGCGACACTATCGGACGCCGTCGAGGCGCCGCATTCAGCGTACCGGGGCTACCGTAAGTCGGATTTTTTTAGATACCCAGGCTGCGTTCTTTTAATGACAAATTTCCCTATTCAGGGGGACCAAAATAACCCTTCAGACCCGTTCACTCTCTTTTTGCCGCCTCGCGCCTAAATATCGTAAGGGTTAGGCTGGATTCGCGCCGATAACAACGGTTGCGAGTTTGTACCCGGTACGATCGATCCAGTAACAGAGATCATTCAACCCAAGCCTTGCGATTATTCACACTAATTTGAGTGCAGACAAGAACCCTTTTTGATCGCCAAAGAAGGTCTTTGCTCTGTTCACGATCTGATCCTGCGTTAGACGTTGGGTGACGCGTACCTTGCCCAAATTTGTCCTAACAAGGTCCTGCCTTTGCGTTTCTGTAAGCGTCCATCGATCCGGGTCGTAACCTTGATCCATCGCTATTTCGAAGAAGCGCATCTGAAGATGCGTTAATTGAATTCCGCCACCAGAAACCGGACTCACCAAGATGTTTCGCTCGGCTAGCGATGCGTCTTTCATAAGAATATGCCGATTGAGCTTCTGAGTTTGAGTGTGGGAGGCTACCGCCTCAGCATCGCTTTGCACGAGCGAAACCAGGTTTAAACCAGACAACACCGCCAAAGCCTGTCGGGTCCGGCCGATTGATATACCGGCCATCATCAACGCGCGTTGAACGTCTGCTACCGATTTCATCTGGTAACCATCCAAGGCTTCGAGCAGCCTGCTATATATTTCAGCCTTTAATTGGACTCGGCCAACGTTTGTTCTGATGTGTGATGGTCGTTTTGGTTTTTGCGCCGTCATCATCACACGGGTCTGCTCTATCTCATCACTGCAAAAAGTATTCTCTGATAAGCCGTTATCTTTAACCCAATAGTCACGCCGAAACTCTGTATTCAACATATAGTCAGCCATTGTTTCACGCAGAACGGGGTCGTCTACATCCTTAAGCGCGAAACGCTGATCTTTCGTTAAATTCAAACTGTTTATATTTCGATTACAGTTTGCTTCACCAACAAACTTCATATTCGCTTCCGTCAGTAAGCCTGCCATCTCCCTAAAGCTCATAGCATCGTGGTTTTCGTTCAAGAATTCATGGGCTAAATAACGCGCAGAACCACCTTCCAGATTTTTCAGTAATTCAATAACCGCCGGATTGGATTTCTGATAACGAGGACTTAAGTCCAAAAATTTTGATACTCGTTCAAAGGCCCGCAATACGCCTTTGGTAGGACTCGTTTCGTTTTTCACACCGTCAGGAAACAAGGTAACAAGGTCTCTAATTTCTGTCTTCCGACGACTTCCAGGCAACGCGTTGTAGCTGACGTAAAGCACCCCTCCAGGCCTAAGTCTTTTTTGGAGAAAACGGACAATCAAACCCCGATTTTGGCTTGAAATCCACGACCAGACACCGTGCAGCCCAATGAAGTCAAAATCGGGTAAATCTTCTCGCGCACAAAACGCCTCGATCGACTCATCAAACAGCTTGAGGCTGGCGTTACTTTCTGCACCCAAGTTCCGGGCATAATCAGCATGTGCTTCGAGCAAATCAGTGCCATACCAGTTGGTTTGAGATCCGGCCGCGTGGAAGTTCACACTTATTCCCTGACCAAAACCCAACTCACAGGCATTTTCAATCTCAGGAAACATCTGATCTTGTTGCAGGAAAACAAGCTTTGCCTTGAGCGGATTTAAAGCTTCGTAGTACCCTTTCGTGTAGGTAATGTCTGAGACATAGCCGTCTTTGTAACTCAGCATAAAAGTGCCCAATCAGGGGTTGAACCGACCGCGGAGTTGCCCCTAATGGGGTCCGCAGCACTTCAGAGATTAAAGTTCGCCCGCAACAGTCTCCTTAAAAACCTGGTTATAGGCAATCAATACCGCAAAGTTGATTTTTCTTTTAGCGGAGCACATCTACCGTTGCTCTTACCGGGTATGAATTCTGAGTCCAAACTCAATTTACTGGGCTCTTTTACCCTCAACTATCGCGCCCTACGACGTTCACTGTGACGCTCACCAACGCCCCCGGCTGCCGCCAAAACAGCAGGCAGTGCAATGGGCAGACGGCAGAAACCATCGAGACGACCGGAGATGTTAAAAATTGGTCGCCCTTCACCACTCGGACAGTCGCAATCAGAAGCGCCAGTAAGGACGCGCTCCAATAGAAACGCCAGACGATTCGCCGCCCATTTGACCAAAAGAATATGGCCAAAATTGCAATCCATAGCCGCTGGCTTGGTTCGCTATTCACCCGTTCAATGGCCCCATGTGCCAGATTTAAAATACAGGGAGACGAGCAGAAAATCCGGTGATCTAAGGCGCCAAAACCATCCAAACAATTAACGTTCGCGCGAGATTTCTACTTTGCCCGAACCGCTTGGCTCGGATTACCCCAGAGCGACGTAATCACCTCTTGGCCAATCACCCAGAACACGGCGTCTTCATGCAAGATCGAGCGCTGCTCACCCAAAAGCGATTGGCCATCATCTTCTTCCACGGCGAGATAACCAGGTGTTGTCAGCGTCAAAGCTCCCGGATCAGCTGGATTATTGATTTCGAACAAATACAACCGCGAAACCCACTGCCAACTGTCCTTCAAATAGCCCTCAACGGGAATGGCCATGCGATGCTGATCCTCCGCTCGGCGCCAATAGGTAAACGCTTTGCGGTTCCATTCAGCGGGCGAGTAACTGTAGTCCATCGTGCTGTCAAGCGCGATGGCGCCGAGGGATGCAGGCGCGGTTAAATCTGCGA
This sequence comes from Gammaproteobacteria bacterium, assembly GCA_018647445.1. GTDB lineage: Bacteria > Pseudomonadota > Gammaproteobacteria > Pseudomonadales > Azotimanducaceae > UBA9926. The sequence goes on along the minus strand of JABGTE010000198.1, from coordinate 3,750 downwards.
CATCAAAAAATTCGATTTTCGCCAGCGAATCAATTTGGCCGATGCCCATCAGTACGGATTCACTCACAGGGTGGAGAAAGTTAGAAAACCCAGGGATCTCCAAAGTGCCAGCAACCTTTGGATCGCTTGCGTCCGTTAGATCAATCACATACAGGGGATCGGTTCGCTCAAACGTCACCAGGTAACCCCGGTCACCCATAAACCGAACGCCATACAGGTCTTCATTGGGCTTACCCAACTCGTCAGGCCGTTGATCATTGGGCAACTGACCGACAATGCTTAACGCCGGTTTATCACTGGCTGGTTCGAGCACATAGAGGGTGTGATCTATCCGGTCATCAACGTCATTCGTCCAGCGCGTTAACACGGTCCTTAGGGTTCGGCCATTCTCATTCAACCTGTAATCACGGTTGCCTCCTAGGAACAATCCGCCGAGCAACCGAGTTGAACCTGCATAGGGCAACCCGTCTTCGAGCTGAAACTGATGAATCAAGGTTTCAGACTCACCAATCTCATAAAGCCCTGATGTAAAGTACAAGCTGGTCGTGGTTAAGTAGACGCCCTCGATGGACTCGAGCAAACACATGGCATCGATCACCTCAGCAGAATCTGGGTCAATTTGTAGAACAAGCGTTAAAATAGGATTGCCCCGCGCCTCGGGCGCCGCATCATCTTCCGGATTGATGGCATAGCACTGATCATAGGTGACCGGCGTTACAACCTCACCATCGCGCTCAATCACCGGTAAAAAATCTTCTGGCTCGAGCGCCTCTAACAAATTCTGATTCTGATCGACCTCTTCCTGACTCGCCGGGTAGTAAATCAAACCATCGATCGCAGGTGTGTGCCGCGTCACAAGAAAGATACCCGCCTCGGTACGGCGACTATTCACCAAAGCGCCCTCAACTCGAAAGCTGTGACGGGCGGCAAACCCATCATCAAGATCGAAGCTCTCAAGCCCGACAGATTGATTTAGCCAACCTTCGGGTCTCGCAAAGCGATCGCCATGCCGGCCCCACCAAGCCGTACTGGTTAAGGCAATAAGGTTCCTGTCGACCAAATATAGGCCCTCGACACTTAAATCCTCCGCCAGCGGGATTCGATGGGTTTCTTGCGCTAAGCCGTTCTCCGCGTTGGTTGTGAGCACTCGAATCCCGCGTACAGGCGCCTCAAGGGCATCGCCCCCAGCCTCCATCGCGTCACCAACCTCCCCTTCTGCGCCCCCTGTATCTGAGTCACTGCCTTCCAAAATACCGACCGCCACGTCATCTTCAAACATCACGCAACAGTCCATGCCGCGACTGGGAGCGATAAACAACTGTGAGCCGTTGTATTTAACCACGTCATACTCGTCAACATTGGCCTCCAGCGTGTAGGTGGTTGTAAACGCGACGGTTTCAGTGCCGCCAGCCGCGTCACCCGCTGCACCCTCAGGGGCCACCTCCGCAACCGTACCACCATCAGTGCCGCCATCATTCTCCCCGCCAGTCAATTCCGAGCGCTGAGTCTCCGCCTTGTTTAAGCCTGCCATGAGCTGTTGCTTAAACGCATCTGGACTTTCTAAAGTGGCCAAGAGGCCTTTTGGCGCCGGCTCAACAGAGTCGCCACCGCCGGTTGGCGGCACAACAACGGGTTGACTGGCACCGCCACCGCCGCAACTCGTAAGCGCTGCCAATAAAATGAACGGTAAGCCACGCATAGCGCGAAACGCAATTTTCATTAAAAGCTTTGGCACGAAAAAGTTCCTTTATTGAGGAAAAATCGACAGTTTAATCAACACTCGATAAAACACAACTAGCGCCCTTGTTCGCGGACCTCGCGCTCGAAAAGCTGCACTATTGTCACCAGCAAAAGACCGCGCCCGCAGAGCCTTTAAGCGCTATTTCTCAAAGATTGACAAGCCCTGTGATCGACTGCTCAACTCCTCAAACATAAATTGAATCCAGGAGCGCCTTATGGCCATCGATATCAATGGCATCGCACATTTACAACTCACTGTTGCGCGAAATTGTGGCGCTCTCGAGTTTTGGGCCCAGCTCTGCGCTTTCTTAAATTTAGAAACCCTAATTAAGGGTGAAGATGTCTTATATTGCATTGGCGGTCGGACTGGAATCCTAGTCAGAGAGGCGCCAGCGGACAAAGCTGAGCAGATCTTTGATCAAGATACGCCCGGCCTCCATCATTTTTGTTTTAGAGCCCGATCAATAGAAGACGTCGACGCGGTTGGCGCCTTTGCCGAAACCACACTGAACGCCAACATCCTGCGCGCAGCATCAGTGTCCGAGCACTTTGCACCCGGGTACTATTCAGTTTTGTTTACCGATCCCACCGGAATCCGCATCGAGGTCAATTTTGTTCCAGGCCAAGGCCATTTTGGTAATGCCGGGCGCCTTGGTGAAGGTGGCCCAGGCCCAGCGAAGCGGTACGGCGATTTTGGCTTGGACGGCTGATGGAGATCGACTGGCACCTTGCAAACTGCCTTGCCACGACCTTAACCCGGGTCCAGCGCGATCAGATAGACGCGTTGATGATGCAACTGCAAGAAACAGAACGCGCTTTAAGTTCTGATCGTGCAACCGGTGATGTAATGGCGCATAGGCACGTCGATTACCTATTAGACCTTGCCCAATCCAACGCCGGCGCCTTCTTGACCGCAATCGTTGGCGAGCAGGTTGTTGGCTTTTGTGTCGTTATTCTTACCGAAGAAGATGAGCGCGATCTACACCTTTTAGACAATTTTAAGCTCGCAGGCGAGGTGACTGATGTCATCGTCGATCCAACTCATCAAAAAAAAGGCATTGGCCGCACCCTTGTTGAGGCAGCGATAGCGCATTGCCAAGCCCGCGGCGTGCGCCAGCTAAAGCTAAAAACCCTAGCCCAAAACACCCCGGCAAAAGCCGCCTTCGAGGCGTTGGGTTTTCGCCCGCACGAAATCATCCATGCCATCGATCTTTGAAACAGAGGGCCATTTTATCGAACCAAAACTTGCTCAACCCTTGCTGCTTTTTATTCACAAAGTGACCGCTTACCAATCATCGTAGCCTTGAGGCGAATCCTAAGTCGAAAGGCGCGCCGGCAGGTCATTTATGATTTCAGCCACTTTGAGCAACTGACACACCCCCCAATATCGCGGCGTTGTGGCCTCAACGATTGAACGCTCGCTTTCGCCGCCTCCGGCGAGAAAGTTTCCAACCATGCTGGCAAATCCAAACAAGAGACAAGCCGATAGCTGCAAATCTTCATTAAGGTCTTTAAGAGCATAATCTTTCACGCCACCTGCCACTAAAGCCGCATGATAATCAGCGATCAAACCGGGACCGACTTCAGCAAGTTCAACCGGTTCAATGGAATTCGCAAAGAAGTACATCAAATCGTAGGCCCCGGGCCCTGCAGCGGCAAGTTGCCAGTCGTACATTCGCGGTTGGCCCGTTGCCGCGTCAAAACAAATATTTTCCATCCGAGCATCACCGTGCAGGAGAGTTTTGGGGCGGTTTTTCGAAAAATAATGAAAGATCGGTCCTGCCATTTGATTGCCAGGCCCAAACATGGGGTACATGGCCTCGGGAACAAGGTCCCCAAAGTCGCGCTCATACAGCGGCCAGCCCGACGCGATACTGGGCTCGTAAATCGGCGCCCAATCCGAGAACTGATACAGCGCGTCGGGTTCATCCAGCTTTGGGTCATTCCAATATTGTGCATGCATCGACGCCAAACCCCGGACGGTAAGCGCGGCATCAGCAATTGATAACC
>JABGTE010000209.1 GCA_018647445.1 Gammaproteobacteria bacterium | reverse complement strand
CTTGGCGCACATATTGCGAGTCCGTGGTTAAGCTAACCATGCTCGGCTGCGAGAAATACCCTAACCCTCCGATCGCTGCCATCAACTCCATCCGATTATTCGTCGTGTCGGGCGCAGACCCTGACAGGTTTTGCTCTTCGCCATCAATCCGAATCAGGGCGCCCCAACCGCCGGGCCCAGGGTTACCGCGACACGCGCCATCCGTAAAAATTTCTATCATCTCTTTATTCTACCTCTACGACTGATTCTGTTCGTCGAGACGGCGTTAAACCGCCCGTGCTTGGCTGCGATAATCCCAATCCTGAAAAGCGAATGGACCTCCGGATTGAAGGGCTGCGGATCGGCGTCAAAGGCCCAACAACTTTTCTCGCAACCAGCATATAAATCCCGCCCGTTGGCAGATTATACCGTCGACCGAGCCCTAAACCGAAACTTGGCGGCGGCAACCGTCGCACTGACCAAGGTATACCAAAATCGGCGAACAATACTCGGTCGACCTTAAAATTTAGGAGATTCAGCCAATCCATTAGCCGATAAGCGGACCAAAAATGACCTTTAAAAGGATACCCCGCAGCAGGCCCAGACAGGCGCTTGCGCAAGCCCCAAAGGCTAAGCGGGTTAAACGCAGTAATAATCAGCGTTCCCATTGGCATGACCATGCGAGCAGACTCAGCCAGCAGCGCTTGGGGGCGGTCTGAAAACTCTAACAAGTGGTGTAGCAACACAAGATCTACCTGATCAGACGCAATCGGCATCTGCAGGGGTGACGCAATCAATTGCGGCGCGAGCAGGTTATCTTCGCCCAAACAAATCTTACTCAAGATCGGACTTTTTTGATGCAACGGCACGTCTTGAGCGCTTAACTGAACCAGATGGTAGCCAAACAGGTCTTCCAGTAATTCATCATGCAACGCTTGCTCTGTCCCTAACACGCGCTGTCCTAATGCCGTCGTGAACCAACGTGAAAGTGCTCTGCGTTCTGTTGCTAGGGCCTGTGCTAAATCAGGCATCGGGGCGAGTGTCTCTGTGCGTTACCATGAGTTGATTCTTAAGATCTTCCCTGTTGGCCTCTAGTCTACGCCATTTTCACCGAAATCTGATGCTCAGTTGTATAACCCGAACCCATTTGGCGACTGCACCAGGACAGGGCCAAAATCGCGACTAAAAGCATGCAGGGGTTTCACCTGCATTATCAGACGGCGCCTTGACTCAACCCTGAGATTGAGCAAAGGCCCGCCTTCATAACCGGTTCCTGTATCAAGCTGTGAGAAAACACCGGCCAAGAGGCGCCACCGCCAGCAATCGGTTCAGGGCCAGGCACCATAAAACACAAAGTTCTCCAACCGGCTGTGACAATTCCTTTATACTGCGCTCATGCAATCACTCTCAATTCGCCTACCACGAAGCTTTTGCCTTATCGGCCTGTGCCTTGTTATAGCAGCCTGCAGCCAACTAACCCAAAAAACGCCCAGTGCGAAAAACGCCCGGCTGCAATTAGTCGCAGACCGCGATTCGGCAGCGCCCGTTATCCCTGCCGAAAATGCTGGAGGCGATGACACCAACTTTGGATTGGGCGGTAAAACAACGCCCGCAGCTTTTTCAGGTGATGGCGGCAGCCCACCAGAGCAGTGCACTCAAACGGGTAATCAGACCTGCGGCGAGCCCGCCGCTGTCTCTGCCCCACTGGATTTTTGGGCGCAGCTGCGAGCGCAATTTAACCTCGAATTACACCTGAATGAACCTCGAGTCCAAGCCCAATTAGATTGGTTCATCGCCAACCCCGAATACCTTACCCGTGTTTTCAAACGCGGCGCACTGTATCTTCCGCATATCGTAAGCACAGTCGACAGCGCGGCCCTTCCAATGGAACTCGTACTGCTGCCGGTAGTTGAGAGCGCCTTTGATCCCTTCGCGTTTTCTTCGGGCCGTGCATCCGGGCTTTGGCAGTTTATTCCGGCGACCGCCCGGTTATATGACGTCAGGATTGATTGGTGGTATGACGGCCGGCGGGACCTAATCGACAGCACGAATGCTGCAACAGCATTTCTGCTGGATCTCGGACAGACGTTCGATCATGATTGGCTGCTGGCGCTTGCCTCGTATAACGCGGGCCCTGGTACCGTTAAAAAGGCCATACGTAAGAATAAAAACAAGCACCGTTCGGAGGCATTCTGGCAGCTGGACTTGCCGCGAGAAACGAAATCCTATGTTCCGAAACTCCTCGCACTGGCGGCAATTATTAAGGATCCAACGCAATACAATATTTCACTGCCTGATATTGCGCTCGAAACCGAGATTACGGCCTTTGAACTGGGAAACCAAATTGACCTTGCGCTGGCTGCAGAACTCGCTGAAATCAGCCTCGAGACGCTCTACCGTTTGAATCCAGGCTTTAATCAATGGGCTACGCATCCGAACGGTCCACATCGCCTGATCATTCCGACCCAACAGGTCGCCGTTATGACCGAAAATCTGACGCTACAACCCCAAGAGGGTCAAATGCGGTGGATTCAGCATCAGATTCGTGCGGGTGAAACACTCGGCGGCATTGCACAACACTACGACTTGTCCGTTGATGCGCTCACCCAAGTAAATCATCTCAAGAGCCCACAGATTATTGCTGGGGATATTCTGATTATCCCGACCCCGGTTAACCCACCCCTTTCCTATGGCTTATCTTCTTCTGGTCGAAGCGCGAAACGGCTCCAACACTATGAAAACCGTTACGGCGCTCCCCCTAAGACTTATCGGGTCAAATCTGGAGACAGCCTCTGGTCCATTGCCAAAGCCCATGGTGTCAAAGTGAGCCGATTGGCGAAGTGGAATGGCCTGGCAACAAGAGCCCCTCTGAGGGTCGGCGAACGCTTGTTCATCTTTGATAGCGACGCTTTCATTGACGCACAAGCCATGGCATCGGCTGCCTCAATTGACGCTGCAGCCACACTCCGAACCGTCTACTACCGAGTAAGACAAGGCGACTCGTTGTCGAAGATCGCGGCCCGGTTTAATACAACCATCGCCGCCATCAAAGCCAAGAATACAATCCTAAGCCAGAAAAAATACCTGCAACCCGGTGACCAACTTACGCTGATATTGAACGTTCGCAAACCTCGCTAGCAGGCCACGCCCCTCGGTCGCGTCTAGAAATTCTGCCCTTGTATATCACCCAATATTTGCAAGGAAGATTGAAAACGTTCGAACTCTAAACCGCCCAGCTGGTTTTCCAGCAACTGCGTGATGGCTTGATTTTCCATTCCAGGAATCGATGCATCCTCAGGGTTTCTAACATTGGTTACCGAGACAACCGCAACATCACCATCATCCAGTGCCGCAATACCAATTGACTTAGCATTTTTGGTCGGTTTCGGTAGCGCAAAGGCCTGCGTTCGTAGTGCTTGTGGAATGTCTGATTGGTAGCGCGTCATATTGGTTTTGACCGACCATTCCACACTGTAAGCCTCAGCAACCGCGCGCGTGATTTCACCCGCTTGGAGTTTCTCAACCACCTCGGCCGCCAGGGACTGCGCCAAGTCGGTGGCTTTAATCTGCCTTAATGTCATCTCGATCTCGGCAGTTACATCTTCAAAGGGTTTTAAAATACTTTCCGCATAGGCCGTTACACGAACAACTACCGCGGCGCCATCATTAAGCTCGATGACCGCGCTATTATTACCATCGATCATTAAGTCTGGCGAGAAGACGGCGTCTTTGACTGTTGCGTTAGACATGATACCCGTGTTTGCGCTCCGAGCTTGGCCCGTCAACTCAACGATCTCTAAACCCAACTGATCGGAAATACCTTGCAGATCAGAGTCCTCAAACGCCATTTCATCCAGCTCACTCATCGATGCGACATAGGCATCCTTTACCGCCTCTTCTCGATAGGCCTTCTCAACCGCATCAGCCACCACGTCAAATGCCGTTACCGCGGCAGGCACCAACTCCGACAGTTGGATGAGGTGAAAACCAAACTCCGTTTCGACCGGCGGTGAGATCTCGCCTTCCGAGGCCAATTCAAATACGGCTGTTTCAAACGGCGCAACAAAGATATCTCGTTGGGCCATTCCTAAGTCACCCCCCGAAGCAGCACTGCCTGGATCGTCGGAGAAAGATTGTGCTAATTCTGAAAAGGCTTTCCCTGCAGCGAGCTCCGACTGGATTTCGAGAATTTTCGCGAGTGCCGTATCCCGGTCCTGATCTTCGGAAACAGCGATCAGAACATGGGCTATCCGACGTTGTTCTTCTTGCGTATACAGATCGATTCTATCGGTATAGAAGGCCTGGAGTGCCTCTGGCGTAACGTCTACCGCATTCATAAGGTCCGACTTAGCTAATTGCACGTAAGCCACATCGATCATTTCTTCAGTGAAATACTGGTCTCGGTTATCATCATAAAAATCTTGTACGCTCACCGGATCAATCGAGAGATCAGCCTCAAGGTCCCGGGCGTTAAACGTGATGTAAGTCACATCTCGAGTCTGGCGCGACAGACTAGTGGTCCGGAGGATTTCAGCATCAGTCATAAAAGATGAGCCCTGAATCGCCTCTGTTAACTGACCTAATGCCTCATCCAGCCGCAGCTCCTCACGATAAGTCACTGGATCGTAACCTGCGCTCGCTAGCATCAAGCGATACTGGTTCGAGTCGAAACTGCCGTTGACCTGAAAAACCTCAGTCTGCAACAGCGATTGATCCAGGCTGACATCACTTGCCGTCAAACTCAATTCATCAACCACTTGACTCAAAAGCTTACGCTTAATTAAAGATTGCAAAACGTTCGCGCGCAGTTCGTCTTCATCAAGACTTTCAGGAGTCATGCCTTGATTCATTAAAATCCGTCGATTACGTTCAACCGCAACCTCCATCTCAGACGCCGTAACATCAGCGCCATTGACACTGGCCACCCGTGCGACTGGCGTCAGGAAGGTGGTGATTGACCCTAAACCGAAGAAAGCAAAGGCTATAATAATTAAACCAATAATCACCTTGGTACCGAAGCCCTGGCCCCGCTCACGCATACTCATGATCGACATACAAACCCCTTGCGACAACTCACTTTTCAGCCGTCTAGTTTACACCAATAATTTATCTGAGAACCGCCCTGAGCCGGTTTAACGCAAAATAAAACGGCGCCCGAGGGCGCCGCTTCAATAAACAACTTATTTCTATCAGGCATTTCGCAAATAATCGAAGCCGTTCCGATTACTCGTTATCGCTTGATAAAATGACCGCTAAGTTCGCTAGTTGACCGCGTCTTTCAGAGCCTTACCCGCTTTGAAAGCTGGCACATTAGCGGCTTTAATTTGAATCGCTTCGCCCGTCTTTGGGTTACGACCAGCACGTGCTTCACGGTGACGAACAGAAAAGGTACCAAAGCCAACAAGCGTCAATGAATCACCAGCCTTTAACGCGCCCGTAACGGAGTCAACCACGGCATCCAGAGCCCGGCTTGCAGCCGCCTTTGAGATATCAGCAGAGTCAGCAATATTGTCGATTAATTCTTGTTTATTCAAAATTCACCTCTTAATTTCATTTTGATTGATAAAATAGTTATTTCCGACATTTCTAAATTCACGAGCTTTTTATAGCAACTGACCTCTAACCGGTCAAGCAATACTAGTGTGGGCTCACACGATTTTCGGTTGCTGCATCGGAATCAACCTCAGAGGTCGCGTCAACGGTCGCCACCCACGGCTCTGGCTGCCGCGCCAGTGCGATCTCTAACACTTGGTCAATCCACTGCACAGGATGTACCGTCAACGCATCAAGTATCACTTTGGGAATATCTTTCAGGTCCTTCCGGTTATCCTCAGGGATTAACACTGTCCGAATCCCGCCGCGATGGGCTGCAAGCAACTTCTCCTTCAAACCGCCGATAGCCAGCACCTGTCCTCGCAACGTGATTTCACCTGTCATCGCGACATCCGCCCTTGCAGGGATTTCCGTCAGCACGGAAACCAATGCAGTACAGAGGGCAATACCGGCACTGGGCCCGTCTTTCGGTGTGGCGCCCTCGGGCATATGAATATGAAGATCAATCTTTTTATGAAAGTCTGGATCAATACCCAGGGCTTCGGAACGACTTCGAACCACCGTGATCGCTGCCTGGATCGACTCTTGCATCACATCTCCAAGGGAGCCCGTTTTCGTAGTCACGCCTTTGCCAGGCACTACAGCCGTCTCAATAGACAATAACTCACCACCGACACTGGTGACGGCAAGACCCGTTACCTGACCGATCTGATCTTCGGTTTCGGCCAGACCGTACTTGAAGCGTCGAACGCCAAGGTAATCCTCAAGCTGCTCAGGCTCTATAATCATTGGCAATTGCTGTTCACTTGAGGTCACTGCCCTTACAACCTTGCGACAAATTTTTGAAATTTCGCGCTCTAAACCTCGAACACCAGCCTCCTTCGTGTAAAACCGAACGAGGTCTAACATCGCGGCGTCTGTAATCTTAAGCTCATCGGCTGATAGACCGTTATTTTTCAGCTGTTTTGCGAATAAGAACCGTGTAGCAATGTTCAACTTCTCATCCTCTGTATAGCCTGGAATCCGGATCACTTCCATCCGATCCAAAAGCGGCGCAGGAATATTCATCGAATTGGACGTGCAGATGAACATCACTTCAGAAAGGTCATAATCCACCTCTAAATAATGATCATTGAAGCTATAGTTTTGCTCGGGATCGAGCACCTCAAGCAGGCCTGACGCCGGATCGCCTCGATGATCCTGGCCCATCTTGTCGATTTCGTCCAACAGGAAAAGTGGGTTCTTCACCGCAACCTTTGACAATTTTTGAATTACCTTACCGGGCATCGAGCCTATGTAGGTTCGGCGATGCCCCCTAATTTCTGCTTCGTCCCTGACCCCTCCCAGCGCCATTCGGACAAATTTTCGGTTGGTTGCTCGAGCAATCGATTCACCTAGAGAGGTCTTGCCCACTCCTGGCGGTCCTACCAAGCACAGGACCGGCCCTTTATTTTTCTTAACGCGTTTCTGGACAGCAAGAAACTCCAGGATCCGCTCCTTAACGTCTTCCAATCCGTAATGATCCTCATTCAGGATCCGCTCGGCTGCACTGATGTCTGTTTTAACACGCGATCGCTTCTTCCAAGGCGTATTCAGCATCCAATCAAGATAGCTACGCACGACCGTTGCTTCGGCCGACATGGGAGACATCATTTTCAGCTTCTTGATTTCGGCCATGACTTTTTCACGGGCTTCGGTGGGCATTCCTGATGCTTCGACTTTCGTTTGCAGCTGCTCAATTTCCGTCGGGCCTTCATCAAGATCGCCGAGCTCTTTTTGGATGGCCTTCATCTGCTCGTTGAGGTAATACTCTCGCTGGCTCTTCTCCATTTGCTTCTTAACGCGTCCCCGAACCTTTTTATCCAGCCCCGAAACCTCGATTTCACCCGTTAGTAAAGTCGAGAGCCGCTCAATTCTCCGCCGGACATTTTGAACCTCGAGCAGCGCCTGCTTTTCCTTCAGACTCAGCGTTAATTGGGCCGCGATCGTATCGACCAACCGACTGGGTTGCGTAATACCCGAGACGGTCGTGACAACTTCAGATGGGATTTTTTTGCTCGCTTCAACATAAGCTTCAAAGGTCTTCATCAATCCTTGGCAAAGCACCTCGGCCTCCCCCTCGACCAAGGACTCTTCTGGCACCAACTCTATATCGGCGCGAAACACCTCGGCCTCATCCCGCAAGTCGAGTACTTGTGCGCGACTTTCTCCTTCTACCAAGATTTTAACAGTCTTATCGGGCAGACGTATTAATTGCAGGATCGTAGCAGTCGTTCCATATCGATACAGATCCTCCACCTTAGGATCATTGTTCTCTGGCTCGATCTTCGCCAGTAGTAAAATCCGCTTATCGCCCTCTTGCGCTTGGGCCGCTTCCAGCGCGGCAATCGACTTTGGCGTTCCAATAAATAATGGCTGAACACCATGAGGATAAACGACCATGTCCCGAAGGGTCACCACTGGAACTTCAAAAATTGTTGCCATTTAATTAATTACTCCGCTAGTTCATCTTGCTGGCAACCAAAGGCGTTTGAATCCAAAAGCCCTATCCGTGTCCAGTTCCAATCTATTTCAGTATTCGGCGCTCGCCCTTAAGCTAACATACCTTCATCTCAATATACGCAAACCTTCGAGACAAAAATCACTAAATATCCGTGCACATTGGAAATATTTCTGGTGAAGGCGAGACGGCCAGCCGGCGATGCAAGCCGCAAGATAATACCGATCCCGCACGGGCGGAGCATTCCAGATTGCGCAACCTTTGAAGGCAGAAGCTCAATCCAATTAAGATGCCGATCCACCAGCGCTAACACGCCAGCTGGTCCTCACCATGGGAGCCGGGTAGGCCTGCCCGTTAAAGAGACTGCGCAATGGAAGAGAATTATAGTTACGGAGGCTGCAGGGCGTCAGGACGTCGCTCGTATTTGCCAACCGACCTGCCCAGATGTTTTGCAACAAGGTTAGACCGCTGGCCTGGCGCCGGGAGACGGGCCGCCTTGCCCCCCAGTAGCCCACAGAACGTCGACTAATGAAGGGTCGTGGGACGCGTTACGAACCAGTTTGGTTCCTAAAAGCGCTTATTGCTCTTGGGACTTTTTCTGTTCTGGCTGCTGTTGATAGATCAACATTGGTTCACTCTTGCCAAGGATCACATTCTCATCAACAACAACTTTCATGACTTCCTGTTCAGACGGGATATCGTACATAACGTCTAACAAAACCGATTCTAAAATGGAGCGCAGACCTCGCGCACCTGTTTTCCGCTCTGTCGCTTTGCGGGCGACCGCCCGAAGCGCGTCTTCCCGAAAATCGATCTCAACTTCTTCCATTTCGAACAGCTTGGCGTATTGCTTTGTGTATGCATTTTTGGGCTCGGTCAAAATTCGAACCAAAGCGTCCTCGTCCAATTCATCAAGCGTTGCGAGCACCGGCAACCGGCCAACAAACTCTGGGATCAAACCGTATCGAACCAGATCTTCAGGCTCGACAGTTTTCAGCGTTTCCCCTAAATTTTTCTTGCTACTCTCTGAAACGACCGTTGCACCAAAACCAATGCCACTCTTGGCAGAGCGATCCATAATCACCTTGTCAAGTCCCGCAAAAGCGCCACCACAGATAAATAAAATATTAGAGGTATCCACCTGCAAAAACTCTTGTTGTGGATGCTTTCGTCCGCCCTGTGGCGGCACTGAGGCCACGGTCCCTTCTATTAATTTCAGCAACGCCTGTTGGACGCCTTCACCCGACACGTCTCGTGTAATCGATGGGTTATCGCTCTTACGAGAAATCTTATCGATTTCATCGATATAGACAATGCCCACCTGCGCTTTGTCTACATCGTAGTCACACTTCTGCAAGAGCTTTTGAATGATATTCTCGACATCTTCACCGACATAGCCCGCTTCAGTCAGCGTAGTTGCATCTGCGATGGTAAACGGCACGTCCAGCAATCTTGCCAAAGTCTCAGCGAGTAATGTCTTTCCAACGCCTGTTGGCCCAACCAATAAGATGTTACTTTTTTGGAGCTCCACATCGTCTTTCTTGCCGGAATAGTTCAACCGCTTATAGTGGTTGTAAACCGCCACTGCCAAAACTCGCTTTGCTCGGGTTTGACCGATGACGTACTCATCAAGAATCGCACTGATCTCGCGAGGCGTCGGGAGCTTTTTAAACTCGGTTTCATCAGGCGTTTCTTGTAGCTCTTCGCGAATAATGTCGTTGCACAACTCAACACATTCATCACAGACATAGACCGATGGTCCAGCAATCAGTTTCCGAACTTCGTGCTGACTTTTGCCGCAAAAATTACAGTGTAGTAACTTTCCATCGCCATTACTTCCATCATGATCGTCAGACATATTTACCTCACTTCCGATTCTATCGAAACATTTCGAGTCGCTGGTGCACCCTGCAGTCCGGCGCGACCTTCCTACGTTTAGGTCCTGGCATTGCTCGTCAGGCCATTGATACCGCTCTTTCATCCCACCCAGTGACCAAAATGTCTCCGGACGGCTGTCTCTAATTCGCCACCCTAACTAATGACTAAACCTTAAATCATCCGGGCCAATCTGACCAGCCTGCTGGCCAAACCGTGCATCCATCTGTCCTTCAAGGCAACTCTTTCTAAGCCGGTTTACTTGACGGCCGCCAAATTTATCGATCTTGGCTCTTGAACCTTGTCAATTAGACCGTATGCCTGAGCATCATGTGCATTCATGAAGTAATCGCGCTCTGTATCAACTGCAAGCTGCTCTGGCGTTTTGCCAGTGTGGAACCCCATGATCTCGTTCATCCGCTCGCGCAAGTACAAGATCTCTTTTGCCTGTATTTCGATATCTGAAGCTTGACCTTGCGAGCCGCCACTTGGCTGGTGGATCATCACTCTTGAATTCGGCAAACAATACCGTTTACCAGCCGTGCCGCCTGCTAATAACAAAGCACCCATACTGGCTGCTTGACCGATACAAAGGGTTGATACGTCGCAGTTAATAAACTGCATCGTGTCGTAGATCGCTAAGCCCGCGGTCACTGAGCCCCCTGGCGAGTTGATATATAATTGCACATCCTTGTCTGCATTTTCAGACTCAGCAAACAATAGCTGTGCAACAATTATATTCGCTACGTTGTCATCGATTGGCCCGACGACGAAAATAATTCGTTCTTTTAAAAGCCTGCTGTAAATATCGTACGAACGCTCCCCTCGAGCCGTTTGCTCAAGGACCATTGGGATTAAACCGAGACCTTTCGTCACTGGTTGCATTGAATCATTAAAGTCTGAATTCATGGTTAAGGCCCTTTTTTAAACTGTTTTACGTGATATTTAATGCGCTTTTAATGGATCAAACTGCGCGCTTTACCCTCGGTTGGTCTGAATCGATGCGATCCACTCTCAAATCTTCTTTATGACGCTCTAGGCAACGTGATTCTATACGCTAACCGGACTGACCTTGTTGATCCAAGACCCCTTACTCTACCTACTGCGCCAATCTTTCTGTCCTTACTGATATGAGCCCTAATTCTCAAAATTCAAGGACTCAACCAAAGCGCTTTAAAAGGGTCCTTAAATCAAACCTTATGACGACACTAACGCCCACCGCTCTCTCTTGGCGTTACGAACCACCTTGTCAACCTTGCGCATCTTACCGCTTAACCCTTTTAACGAGCCGCGCGCTACTCCCACTCACCCGCCTTACTCCGAGCTTACAACCGTTTTCTGAACTTACAATCATTGATACGCATCTGTCAGCACGACGGATTGTCGAGAGCCCCCGAAGCGTTCGTGTGACCAAAAAGCTCTTAACGTACAATCTGTGACAAAAACCTGTCACGGATAAGCCTTTTACGGGAAGCCTTCTGCGGGAAGCCTTCTGCGGGAAGACTTCTGCGGGAAGACTTCTGCGGGAAGACTTCTGCGGGAAGACTTCTGCGGGAAACCTTATACGGGAAGCCGTTGACGTTGAAGCTTTATCAAAAGCTTTGACCGAAAAACTTTGCTCGAAAAACTCTACCAAAAAGGCTCTACCACAAAGCTTTGGGCTCAACCGGCCTTTTATCCGCGCGGCGAACGTCTTTTGTCGCGGGCTTTTTAGGCTTTCTCCTCCGAACTCGCGTCGTCGAGCACCTCAGCTGCGGCACCGTCCTCACCTTCGCTTTCGTCTTCAGCAGCTTCCGGCTCGGCCGGCTTAAGCGCCTCTTCGTAACTCACAGGCATTTCTTCGATCTTCGCAGATGCTAGAATTAAGGCGACGATTTGCTCCTCCAACACCAAACTTTGAACCTGGGTCAGCTGCTGCTCATTACTGTAGTAATAATTGATTAACTGCTCTGGCTGCTCATAGCTGCTCGCAATTTCTTCAATTTTGGATCGCACCTGCGCCTCATCAGCGACTACATTGTTCTGCTCTACAATCGCGTTCACAATAAGGCCCAGCTTAACCCGCCGCTCCGCTTGATCGGTAAATAGCTCTAGCGGCAGCATGTTCACATCAAATTGCTGCCCCCCGCCAAACTGTTGCACCATTTCTTGGCGCATACGATTACATTCTTCGTTTACTAGCGCCTTGGGGGAATCAACAGGAGTGACTTCAATCAACCCATCCATCACCTGTGTTTTGACCCTATTTTCGACTGCGGCCTTCAGTTCTTTTTCCATGTTATTTTGAACTTCGACTCGGAAGGCATCCATGCCGCCTTCTTCGACGCCAAATTCCTTGAAAAAATCGTCGTCTAATTCTGGCAAGGTCGATTCAGCCACCTCATGAACCTTAATCGCAAACACGGCCTGCTTACCTGCCAAATCTTCTGCCTGATAATCCTCCGGGAAGGTAACCGTGACATCTTGTTCATCGCCAGTCTTTAACCCCACAACGCCATCTTCAAATCCAGGAATCATCGAATTGGAGCCTAGAACCAGCTTATTACCCTCGGCTTGGCCGCCATCGAAGGCTTCCCCATCAACCGTACCTGAGAAGTCGATGGTCACCTGATCTTCAAGTGCCGCCGCACGGTCCACCGCTAAAAAGGACTTACGCTGTTCCCTGAGCTTCTCGATCATGGTCTCAAGGTCTTGAGGCGCCACGTCAGCCACCGGCTTCGTCACGCTAATATCCTCAAACGCACCTAACTTAATTTCCGGGAAAATCTCAATCAGCGCAGAGAACGAGAGGTCTTTATCCAGCTCCATCACCACATCATTGATTTCAGGCATGCCGGCAGGCTTTAAGGATTGCTGATCGACCGCAGCGGCAAAGCTTTGTTGCATCACTTCGCTGGAGACTTCTTGCAGGATGCCCGGCCCGAATCGACGACGGACCTCTCTTATCGGAACTTTACCCGGCCGGAAACCCTTGATACGGGCCTGTGCAGCCGCTTGCTTAATCTTCACTTCGACCTTCTCGGAAATCTCCGAGGCTGGCACTGTAATGCGCATTTTGCGCTCAAGTTTTGAAACTGTCTCAACCGTAACTTGCATAACCGTTCACCACCTCAATATGGTACTCGCAGAACATCCTTGGGCTCTTAGGGCCTTTAGCATCTTGCTGTTGACTTAAAAGTGGTGCGAAAGGAGAGACTCGAACTCTCACACCTTGCGGTACTGGAACCTAAATCCAGCGCGTCTACCAATTCCGCCACTTTCGCATTTTTTGATCACCCCGGCCCCACGTTTATCGATAGCGGGACCGGTGCACCCGAGGATCTAGACCCTTCGGGGGCGGCAATTATAAAGCCTATAAGAAGCCATCACAACCGCCGAGTCAGAACCCGACCCAATTTAACCTAAGATGATTACTCGCCAGGCACATTTTGTTAAAAATTCAATAACTTAGCATAGCGATCTCGGTGGTAGGCGGCATTACCCAAAGCATTTTCAAGAACTCTCGCGCGCTTTAAGTAAAAACCAGCATCAAACTCATCGGTCATGCCGATACCACCATGAATTTGAATCAATTGACTCGACATTTCATGCAGAAATTCACCCGCCTTACATTTTGCCAATGCAACCAATTCTCGAGCATCCTGCGCGTCGTTATCGAGGGCTGCGAGCGCCGCTTCGACGCAAGACCGGGTCAACTCCATTTCAGAGTAGAGTCCGGCAGCGCGATGACCGAGCGCTTGAAAACCACCGATGACTTGACCGAACTGTTTCCGCGTTTTGAGGTAATCCAAGGTCATATCAAATGACGCGGCGGCTGTGCCAAGCATTTCAGCCGCGAGCGCCGCTGTTGCAACATCTAGCACCGCTTCGAGGACCGCTTGTCCTGTATCAGGCCCTGCCAACATAGCCTCTAAATCGAGGGCCACGTCGTCAAACGTAACGCTCGCATAACCTCTGGAGTCCATCGTTTTGACAGCATGACGGCGAACGCCTGGAGTATCGCAAGCGACCAAAAACAAACCAATGCCCTGCTCGCCCGCCCCGTGATCTACGTTGGCGGCGACAACAAAATCCGTTGCCGCGCTGCCTTCCATAACAAATTGTTTGGTGCCCGACAGCGTCACACCGCTCGAGGTCATTTCGGCCCGACACTTTATCTGGCTTGGGTTGTGCCTTGGTCCCTCTTCTAATGCAAGCACTACCAATCGACCACCATCGGCAATTTTCGGGAGCAAGGCTTGCTTTTGATCTTCGGAACCCGAGTGCATCAGGGCCGCGGCCCCGACGACGGATGAGGCGTATAAAGGAGAGGCCACAAGGTTTCTCCCCAATTGCTCCAAGACCAACCCAAGCGTCTGATAGCCTAGACCTGCTCCGCCATAAGTCTCGGGTACGACGAGACCAGTCCAACCCATCTCAATCATCGCTTGCCAAGTCTCAGAAAAAAAACCTTGCGCAAGATCTTGATCTCGCATTGCTCGAAACGTTGAGACTGGCGCTTGTTCACG
>JABGTE010000207.1 GCA_018647445.1 Gammaproteobacteria bacterium | reverse complement strand
CGGGTCTGCTCTTGCTCGCACAGGATGCCTCTGAAGAAGCCCATGACCTGTACAGCTTCACGAGCATTATTAATGAACGCTTTAGTTATCCCGAGAAGAAGCAGCTTGTGGTAAATCTATGGGAAATTGCCTTAGCAGATGCCCACATCGACCCTCAGGAAGACCACATCATTCGTCGAATTGCAGGGCTGCTCAGCGTAGATCACAGCGACGTTATTCACGCTCGCGCCAAAGCACGCGATCAATAAGGCCATCAATAAGAATATCAATAGCCGGGCAACCCTGTATCGAACGGCAGCCTAGCTTTGCGAGTCGCAGCGGCAGCGGCGGATTAGTCAGTTAAGGCAGATCTTTTTTGGCTAACCGCTGGAATCATCCTTTTAGCAACATTGCGTGACGGTTGCGGCGCAGGCTCAGCACATTGGCGCAATCAGGGTCAGCGCGTGAATTAACACCAAAAACCCTAGTGCGGCAGCCGATTGGTTTGGGGACTTTTTATAAGTTTGGGATATGTTCGGGGATTGCAGCGCAAACACACCGCCCGGCGCGATAACCAACGCTTAACCCGTCGCGCGCAGGGACTTCTGAGCAGACTCAGGGCATTGTGCTTCTAGCGCACAAACCAAATCGCGAAAGGCTTCAAAATTACGATGATTGAGCTGCATGAGCGTTTTATGCGCATCGAGCACTTGATCACGCAACCCTTCCTCCGTGATTTGATCCGCCACGAGCTCGGCCATATCGGCATAGCCGTCATTTGACGCTTTTAGAATTACGAAAATCTCATCGAAGCCCATGCTGGCGATTACCCGATGAACATCTTCATGGCCAAACAGAAGCGTTGGCTTAAAACCAAATTGCGCCTGGGTTGCGATCGCGATTTTAGCGAGGAAGCCTAATGCGGTGCTGTCTAAACAATTCGTATCGCTTAGATCCACAATCACAGACTTTAGAATATCGATCTGGTTAAGGTGCTGAAGGAACTGGTTGAGAATCGGACCATGGGTCACTCTCACATCGCCAACAGGCTTTAAGACGTGGCTTGCATCAACCACCTTGTGCAGGATTCTACCGGTCATATCCAACCTTCCTTACGAGGCTTAACACAGATGCATCATCTGCTAACCCTTCGTCCGAAACTTTAAATAAACGTTCGAGCAAGCCTTCCACTTCACCCGAATCCCCCAAAGCAAACGCTTTCAACATTGCTTCTTTTTCCGCTAAGGCCTCGCCGTGTACACCTTCCAAGACCCCATCCGACATGATCAGCAACTTAAATTCAGATGCCAACGCAAGCTGGACGGCATCATACTCCTTAGATTTCAATAAACCTAGGGGTAATTCGCCCGCTTCCAGCGCCTGTACTGCGCCATTTTGCACCAACAAAGGGTGCGGAAAATGACCCGCCGAGCAATACCGTAATTGATTATTGCGAAGATCAATAATACCCAGCAAACAGGTTACATGGTGATCAAAGACCGCCTCGCACAAGGCCGCATTGATTTGCGCCATCATATGCCCGACGGTCAGATTCGAGTCCGTCGCCGCAAGCCGCGTTAAAGCCTCTACCTGCTCATTGAGCAGTACCGTGACCAGCGCACTGCCTGTGCCATGACCCGATACATCCGCAAGGCAAAACAGCACTTCATCGGCTCCGATCAAACTGTAATGAATAAAATCACCGCTCAGCATGAGCGATGGCCGGATGTGATGCGCAACTGTCAGGCCATTCAAATTAAGCGGCGCCTCTGGCATTAACATTCTTTGAACGCTCGCGCCCAAAGCCTGGTCTTCCTCCACCGCCCGTAGCCTTGCAGCCATAGCGTCAAGCTTTCGCGTTGCGTGCTCTTTTTGACGCCCGACGTCCGATTGCCGCTCAAAGTAATCGAGCTTGGCCTGCCAGTAACTGGAAACCCCTTCGGAATTGCTGAGCGCCGCGGGCACTAGGTCCCCGCCACCCTGACGATAGAAAGCTTCCAAATCAGCAGCCGACACGGCACCAAACAAGAGTATTTGCATACTGGGCCAGCGGTGAACCCAGCTGGAGAACTGCGGCAGGCATTGGGCAAGGGCATCCCCCGCTTGAATCACCAAAAGTGCGGGACTGCGCGACAATCCATCGAACACCCGCATCAGGTCATTCACTGAAACCACCTGTACCCGAGGGTTCTCATGAAGCTGACGATGAACCCAATCACCAACAGGGCATAAAGGTTCTTCGTCAGAAACGAGGTAAATGTTTGCGTTTTCTGACATTAACAATCGTTCAGCACCAAAACCTCAACACGATCGACACCATTGCGCTCAACCCCCTTCACCGATAAAAGCCAGCCCATTGCGCGATTAGCGTAGCGCTGATTCAAGCTCAGTCCAAGCCTTTTCGAGCCGCTTTTCAGAGATGGGGACTCGAGTGCCAACCGGTTGCGCGAACAGCGAGACCCGATACTCTTGCAGCAGCCATTCGAATTCACCAGCCATGCGCCGCTGTTCCGAGCTGAGCCCAGTTAAACGCGCTTGGAAGCGCGCCACTTTGGCTAAGTTGTCTGTTTCTCGCGCCAGATTGCCAGGCAGTTTATCAAGTCTGTAATCAATGGCTTTTAGATAGCGAGCATAGGACAGCAACCAGGGCGCCTCAATTTGTGTCACGAACCGCCCACGAAACAACCACTGCAGCTGTGCATCAATATCCATTCGGGTCGCCTGCACCGGCAGGCTTACAAGCTTTGCCAGCAGAAGTTCAATACGGGTGGCCGTCTTTAGCGCCTCCGTCAACGCCGCAACCAGCCGCTGACCACGCTCGAACAACTGCCCGCGGCCCTCTAAACGTTCTTGAAACAAGGCAGCCGAACGCACGGGCGGAAGATCATCGACCAAGGTATGTCGGAAAATTGCATCGATCAGATCGTCCTGCAACTGTTGGGCATCGCCTCGGGCGGCATACTGCAAACCCAGCGCCTTTAAACCCGGCAGTTGCTTCTGCAAGTAACGCCGTTGGTCTGGCAGGGACAGCGCAAGCAGCCTTGCAACCCCCTGAGCATGCGCCCTATCGGCAGCGGCCAAGGATTCAAACACAATGATATCCACGTGATCGATTTGATCCACTAATGCGGGGTAACCCTTTATTTCGATTGTGCCTTCCTGGGTTGTCACGCTCATCGGCAGGGTTTCGAAATCCCAAGTTTTGAGACCGACTCGAGCGAGCGCGTGCGTCGGCTGACGATCTGGCGCACGAGCCTTAAACTGCTGAAAAAGGGCGGCCAGGTTTCGCCCTGAACCCAGGACCTTGCCTGACGCATCAACCACCCGCACTTGGATGGAAAGATGCTTATCTAATCCTTCTACCTGAAAGTCAGATTCAACAATCGCAACCCCCGTCATGCGAAACAGGCGATCTGCCAAGGCTGCTCGAAGCGAGCCTTTCGAGGCATCCAGCCCAGCCAGCGCCTTTTCAGCATATTCTGGCGCGGGCACAAAATTCTTGCGCAACGCTTTCGGCAGCGACTTGATCAAGGCAAGGCATTTTTCCGGCAACAGCCCGGGCACGAGCCAGTCTAGCTTTTCGCTCGAAACCTGATTGAGCAGCGATATCGGCACGTCAATGCTGACGCCGTCATCCACCGCGGCGGGGTCAAACGCATACTGCAATGGCAAAGCATTATTCCCAACGGACAGCGCATCAGGATAGAGCGACTCAGAAAT
Organism: Gammaproteobacteria bacterium; assembly: GCA_018647445.1. Lineage (GTDB taxonomy): Bacteria > Pseudomonadota > Gammaproteobacteria > Pseudomonadales > Azotimanducaceae > UBA9926. Next base: position 1,525 of record JABGTE010000207.1, on the reverse strand, counting down.
TGCGGCATCGCGCTGCATTAGAAATTCCCGGGTAAGCAGCAGTGCTCCTCCCAACCCTCGGTCTGACCTGAGTGCCTCGGTCAGATCGATTTCGCTTACCACAGTCGCCGGTAAGGCCGAGTCATAGAATTCAAACAACCTTTGATGATCCACCAGCAGGTCGCGCTTACGACTTTTGGATTCTAGAGCTTCGATTTCATCAATCAGCACTTCGTTTTTGCGCAAAAACTTAAACCGGTCTACCAACTGTCGCATAACCAACGCGTCTTGAATAAAAAGATCCCGAGCACCACTCGGGTCAATGTTCGAGTAGTCGGTTTGCCGACGCTTCACCAGCACAACCCCAAACAAGCTTACTTCCTCGAAACACAACACTTGACCACGAGTTACATCAAAATGCGGTTCAAAATAGCGCCGTTTCACTAAGTGCTCGGCGGCAGACTCAACCCATTCCGGTTCGATTTCACAATTGGTGCGAGCAAACAATCGGCTCGTTTCAACCAACGCCGCCGCCATCAGCCATTTTGGCTTACGCTTAAAGAGACTCGACGCGGGGAAAATATGATACCGGCGATTTCTGGCGCCGGCGTAATCGCCTTTATCGGTGCGTTCAGCGACTTGCCCCAGATACCCAGGCAGCAAGGCTCGGTGCACCTGTTCATAGTCACTTTCGCCCCGGTTAATTCTGAACTTCTTGTCGCGGCAAATCAGCAGGAGCTGAGTGTGGATCTCACGCCAATCCCGCATTCGAAGATAGGATAAAAACTGGCTTCGACAGAACTTCCGAAGCTCGCCCTGGGTTGATGCTTGTCGTTTCGCCTCATAGCCCTCCCAAAGCCTCACCAAGTCTAAAAAGTCTGATTGACCATGCCGCCATTGCCCATGCGCCTCATCGGCCTTTTGGGTGGCGTCGGCTGGCCGCTCCTTTGGGTCTTGAACAGACAGGCCGCTGACAATAATCAAGACCTCCTTCAAGCAGCTGAACCGATTGGCCTCAACTAACGTCCGCGCCAAGCGCAAATCCACAGGAAAATCCGCTAAATCACGCCCCACCCGGGTCAGCCTGCGCTCACCGTCAATGGCCTGCAATTCCGTTAACAGCTGAAAACCATCCGACAGCTGCCGCTGCTCTGGGCGCTCTATAAACGGAAACTTTGCGGGATCCCCCAGCTTTAATTTCATCATCTGCAGCAGCACGGCAGCCAGATTGGTGCGCAGAATCTCTGGGGTCGTAAACTCGGGACGGCCAAGAAAGTCCGCTTCACTGTACAGCCTGAAACACACCCCGTCGCTGATTCGCCCGCAACGTCCTTTACGTTGATCAGCGCTGGCACGAGAAATCGCCTCGATGGGTAAGCGCTGGATCTTTGACGTCACGCTGTATCGTGAGATTCTCGCCATTCCTGGGTCGATCACATAACGAATGCCGGGCACAGTGAGCGAGGTTTCTGCAACGTTGGTCGTCAGCACCACGCGAGTTTGCCGCAAGGACGAAAACACGCGATTCTGCTCTTTAGCCGAAAGG
>JABGTE010000190.1 GCA_018647445.1 Gammaproteobacteria bacterium | reverse complement strand
TCGTTACCTCACTCACCTTGTTCGTAACCGGATTTAAAAGGACCTGATACCGCGGCTCTGCGCTGCGCGATTAGCCGCACAGCGCTTGAGCCCGGTATTTAGATTGCTCGATGGAACAGATCCACATTTTCCGATTGGTTACACTATACTGGCGGCGTTTGAATCCCGGCAGCTCCAACGGCACATGAATCATAACACTGACCTTCAAGAAGCAGACAACACCATGGATGACCAAGCGTTAACCTACGCGCGCCGTGTCTTGCTAACGAGCCTTGTGATCGTGGGCATGGGATTTTCGGTCTTATTTCCACTACTCGCCCCAATTGGCAGAGAAATGGGGCTCAGTGAATTTCAGATTACCAGCATTATCGGCGCCTCATCCCTTGCCGTCTTTCTGGCATCCCCCATTTGGGGACGCTTAAGCGACTCCCTCGGCCGAAAGCGTGTGATGCTGATTGGCTTATTTGGCTTCAGCGCTGGCACTATTTTGTTTAATTCTGTTCTTAATTTGGGCTTAACCGGCGCTTTAACTGGATCGGCTCTGTTTGCAGCGCTCATTTTGGCACGGCTCTGTCATGCCTCGGTGATGTCAGCTGCCATGCCGGCGGCCACCGCCTACATGGCCGACATCACAACAGTTGAGAACCGAACCAAAGGGATGGGTGCCTCAGGTGCCGCAAACAATCTGGGCTCGATCTTGGGGCCCGCACTCAGCGGTCTTGCTGTCTTCTCACTGCTGTTGCCTTTATGGCTGATTGCCTTCTTAGCATTTTTAAACGGCCTCTTTGTCTGGCGCTTTCTACCGCAATCCCCTAAGGCCAAAATTAAACGCACTGTAAAAGCACCTGTATTAAAGTACACCGACCCCAGGATTCTGCCGTTTATTATCGTCGGCGTCTTAATGTTTATGGGTTTTGCGTTGGTGCAACAAACCATGGGCTTCCGCTTTCAGGATGCGCTTGACCTTTCGGCGAAAGAAACCGCGCGAGTCCTTGGTATTGCCATGATGCTCTCCGCTGGCGCATCCTTATTTGCTCAAGGCGTTGTGGTGCAGCGCTTAAAGCTCGCACCCTTTGATCTACTGCGCCTCGCCATTCCCCTACTCATTGTTTCATTCACGGTCATGGCCTTGTTTCAGTCACAAGTGATGCTCACTCTCGCCATGGGGCTTCAAGGCTTCGCCATGGGCATCGCCGGCCCAGCCTTCATGGCCGGTGCCTCCCTTGCGGTTTCAACAGAGGAACAAGGGTCGGTCGCCGGAATCGCATCCAGTTGCGGTCCACTTGGTTTTACGGTGGGCCCAATATTTGGTGGCTTGCTCTATCAAATCAATCCAGTTTTACCCTATGCCTTTGCTGCGACTGTCTATATCATTCTAATGCTTAGCATGGGCTACTTACGGAAGAAAATTACGAGTTAGCGCCGCTGATAACTTGAAGTTAAGCCAATACGCCAATACAGTCTCATTCGAAGGATCCATCGACCAAGGTCCATTTCATGACTCAAGACGTCCTCTCAGCTGTAGTCAGCGGCGACCAAAATGACGCCGAATCAGCGAACCTTATCGTTAATCGCCATCATCAAGTCATTGACTTGCACCCTTCAATCGAAACCATCATGGCTTGGCCAAAATCGGATCTTATCGGTCACCTGCTTGAGGAACTCATCCACCCCGGCGATCTAACGGCCCTACAGCCCTTACTCTCTAGCGCAGCACCCGAGACGGATGCCCGAGCGATTTCGATTCGACTCCAACATGCCGTTGAAGGATGGGTCTGGGTGAGCCTTACCGAGACCGCCTCAGACATCTCCGGCCAACGCCAGTTTGATGTAATGCTACAACCCAAGCCAGAGGTTAACCCAGCCAACGAGCCTACTTCTGAGCTGGTGGATGACCTTACAACGCTTATCAGCGCGCAAAGTCAGGTCCTGGTCTTTGACAAATCCAATTATTATCTTTGGTCAAGTACGGGTTTTACGACCGCCTTCAGTGCGGAGCACCAAGACCTTCAAGGCGCTTCACTCTCAGAAATTTGTAATCGATTTTTGTTGGTTGAAACCGCAGCAGATAACGCCGAGATCAACCCGACCCGCTTGTCATCCGATGCGGGCTGGCAGGGCAATGTGACTACAACGGTTGAGGGGAAGCTGAAGCCGTTTCATTTAAACAGTCAGCGCAAAAGCCTGATAAAAACGCAGCGGGGCGTGCTGGTTCTAACCTTCTCTGCCCTGAAAACCCAGGAGGTCGAGTCCAAAGCATTGCCTCTTGACGTCTTCACCGCGGTCCGTGACATAGCGCACGAGTTTAGGAATGTTTTTGGCGTTATCTCAGGTCATACCGAGTTAATGCGCTCGAATCCAAGCGCAAACCAAGGCAATTCAATCAATCAATTGTCACGGTATTCTCGCAAAGCCATCGACCTCCTAGAATCTCTCACGCTATTGGGTTACCTCGATGATGACCGTGCAACGCACTTCAACCCGATGAGCCATGTGAACACTCTCGACCCGCTATTGCGATTGATCGCCGGCGATCGATTAGCCCTTCATCGGCAAGAGAATCTTGCTGACTTCGAATGTTTTGGACGCCCCGCGAACTTTGACCATGCCCTGTTGGCGACCATACGGACAGCGACTCGACTCACAACCGCTTCTGGGCCAATTCAAATCGATTTCAGCAGCGCCTACAACTTTCTAACGGTAATCTTTAAACTTGAAAACGTCGACTCCGATCGCCTACAAACCCCTCGAAACAGTGCCGATGTCATCCAAGACCCTGAAACGCGGCTTTTGGAACAATTCGACGCGCTCTCTGCCCTAGGCGCCGAATACCGAGTAACGCCATCCTTGGAATTCGATACCGGCAGGCTATCGCTAATGCTTTCTCTGCCGGGTGAGAGACAACCAATTCATACCCATGAACCGGATGTTTTGGTTGAGCGTGCGATCAAGCAAGCACTGCTGATCGAAGACGACCCCGGCGTTCGAGATTTAGTTGAATTGTTTTTGGGCAGTTTGGGCATGGATGTGACGAGCTGCAGCGCCGAGCAAGAAGTACTGCAGCTCCCAAACTATGACTTCGACATCATTGTCTCGGATGTCATGCTCGCGAGTGGTAAAACCGGGCCCGACTTGGTCCGGGGCATTCGATCGAAACGGCCGGAGATTCCTTGCTTGTTTATCTCCGGCTACAAACACGGCGCCCTGTCGAATGAAGATCTTACGCATCCGAAAACCGATTTCTTGGCCAAGCCTTTTTCAAAAAACGATTTCGGAAAACGCGTACAAGCGCTCATAGCACTTAGATAAAAGCCTAACGTCCGCTTTGTCCCGACTTGTGGAACATCGGGACAGAAGGCAGATCCATCAGTCTACGTTTGAAAGGCAGCGTGTTGAGTTGATTATTTGATCACGCTAAAGTTGCGACACTTCGATAAGACGAGCTCACCATGTCACAACCCAAACGCGCCATCGTTTTATTGCTCGATAGTCTGAATCGTCACATGCTGGGTTGCTACGGCGGCACTGAATTCAGTACCCCCAATATAGACCGTCTTGCCGCGCGCTCCCAACGTTTCACCAACCACTACACAGGGTCCCTGCCCTGCATGCCCGCGCGGCACGATATTTTGTGTGGCGCAATGGATTTTTTATGGAAGCCCTGGGGCTCTGTCGAGCTGTGGGAACGCCCCGTCTCGTATGAGCTGAAACGACAAGGCGTGGTCACCAAACTCATTACCGATCATCCCCACTTGTTTGAAACGGGCGGTGAAAACTACCACACCGATTTTTTCGCCTGGGACTATCTTCGAGGTCACGAGAGTGATCCTTGGAAAACCCGACCAGATCCATCCTGGCAAGGCGCACCCGCGATGCCTGCCGGTACGAAATACCCGGACAAAGCGTCCGCCTATGATCTTTCAAGGACATTTTTTAAAGCGGAAGCGGATTATCCAGGCCCAAAGACCATGCAAGCGACTGCCGACTGGTTGAAAGATCATGGCCAACAACATGAATCGTTCTTTTTGTTCGTCGACGAGTTTGATCCCCATGAACCTTTTGATACACCAGAGCCTTGGGCAAGCCTGTACGATAATGACTGGGAGGGCGAGCGCATCATCTGGCCGCCCTATTCAACAGACACTCTCAAGAACGGAATCATCACCGAGCGGCAAGCACATCATATCCGCCAGAACTATGGCGCAAAGCTGTCGATGATCGATCACTGGCTGGGAAAAGTCTTAGACGCGCTGGATAACGGCGGGTTTTGGGACGATACCATGGTGATCTTATGCACTGATCATGGGCACTACCTGGGTGAAAAAGATATTTTTGGCAAGCCCCGGGTCATGCAATACGAGCCGATTGGGCACACACCACTGTTAATCTATCATCCAGATGCAGCGCCCAACGTTATTTCAACCTTAAGCACCAATGTCGATCTGCATGCGACCCTCACCGATCTCTTCAACATTAACGTTGATCACGTGACCCATGGTCGATCGCTCTTGCCCGACATCCTTGGTCTGAAAACCCCAGAGCGAGAGTGGGCTGTTGGCGGGATATTTGGTAACTGGGTTCAAATTCAGGATGGCCGTTATAAATATGCCCGAGGCCCAACCAACGACAATTACCCGCTATCCATGTGGTCCAACCGGTGGTCAACGATGCCGGTCCCGTATTACCCCGGATTACGATTACCCAATCCCGATGCGCGCGCCTATATTGATTTCATGCCGGGATCAAAGGTTCCAGTCTTAAGGCAACCCTTCGCGCCCGGCGATATGCTGCCCTTCTGGTCGATGGATGCAAGCCTTGATGATCACTATTTGTTTGATCTCCAGGAGGATCCCCATGAAGAACACAACCTCATCGGTTCCAAACTTGAGCACCAAATGATTGCGCTACTGGAAGACGCCTTGCGCGACCTCAACGCCCCGACCGAGCAAGCTATGCGATTGGGCTTGCCGAGTGCGTCTCAATAGCGCGAAAAAATCTCAACCGCCATGTCGCTTTCCCAGCGCCTAGTGCGTCATCAACCTATCCAGCCTCAAATCAAAGGCGCCCGGCGCCCAAGCGTCACCATCAGCATACCTGCTAAGGGCACATCTCACTGAGAGTCGCCCAGCATCAAAGCGATGGGTAACCTTAAGGTTTGATTCAGGCGGACGTCCTGACCCGAAAATCGAAACAACACTTAATCAAGGTTCAGGAAAGTTTCCGCCTCTCCGCTACCACCATCGTCGCATTTGAAACCAAAATAGAATTGACAGACTGAGCCCAAACATTGAGCCGATTACCCAATAAAAGCCTGCAGGGCTGTCAACGCCAGGCAGACCGCCGACATTCATGCCAAATACGCCCGTGATAAACGTCGCTGGTAGGAACAGTCCGGCAATCAACGAAAGGGCATACCCGCGCTTATTTTGCGCCTCTTGTAACCGATGATTCAAACCCTCTTGAACAAAGCTCGCCCGCTCCCGAATTAGATCTAGATCTTCAACATACCGCGCAAAGTGGTCTGCCTGATCCCTTACTTGCCCCGCCTCAACCCCGTCGAGCAGTCGCGCGTTACCCCGAGACAGCTCAAACAGCGCATCCCTTTGTGGCGCAATAAAGCGCCTTAAAGAGGCAATTTGACGTCGCAAATCAGAAATCTCAACGGCGTTCAGGTCAACCGATGTTTCAAGGGAATCCTCTAGCGCATCAACCCGCTCGGTCAGTCCATCAAGATACCGTGAAACCCGATCGGCCAGAGCCGCAAGGATATGAATCAAGACCCCCTGGGCCGTTTTAGGACCAACGCCAGATTCGACTTGCTGGCGAACTTCCTGAATGGACGCCAAAGGTTGTCGTCTAACCGTAATGATCAACTTGCCCTGAACCCATATCCTGAGCGAGATCATATCCACAGGATCTTGATCCAAATTCAAATTAATGCCTCGCAATATGAGCAGGAGGCCATCATCCATTTGGATCAATCGTGGCCGCGTCTCGCCCGCCAATAATCGCTCAACCACAGGTGCCGCAACACCGAGGTCAAGCAGGTCCGCCTCAACGCCGTTTTGGAGCGCATCAAGGTGTACCCAAGCAGGCTCTAAGAGCCGCAAACTTTTAAGATTGGTGTGTTTTGCACCCTCTGACAAAGTTCGGGCAAACACGACGCTTTCACTCATAAACGACCTCTTAAGTCAGGCCTTAAAATAATTCGATAAACCATAGCATTCCCCTTTATTTAGCCCTAATATTCGCGCGATTTTTTCAGCCCTTACCCACGCCTTTTGGACTACCATGACCCGCATCCTGTCGTCCATTTTTGCACTCTTGCTCAGCACCTCGATTTTGCTAACCGGTCACGGGCTACAAATGATCCTTGGCCCACTACTGGGTTCGGAACTGGCCTTTTCCGAGTTGGAAATTGGCTACACCGGCTCAGCCTACTACGCTGGATTCATCGCCGGCTGCCTATTCATTCCGAGACTCATTCATAAAGTTGGCCACATCCGCGTTTTTCTGGTTTTAATCTCTTTAGCGACCGTCGCCCTGCTCATGCTCGGCGTTAGTCAGACCTTACTATTTTGGATCCTCGCAAGAGCGCTATCGGGCGTCAGTTTTTCGGGTCTTTATATGATCATCGAATCTTGGTTGAGCGAATCTGCACCCCCCCAGAAGCGGGGTCTCGTGCTGTCGATTTACTCTGTTATTACACTGTTCGCCATCAGCGTCGGCCAAATGTTGATCACGCTTGAACTGCCACTGACCAGCTTGGTCACGGTCGCGGCGATCTTGTTTTTACTCAGCACCTTACCAGTGGGCCTAACCAATTCCGCCTCACCCCAGCCCCTACACCCGGTAACCTTCAAGTTCAGTACGGTCTTTAACGACTCTCGAATCGCCATCTATGGCGCGTTGGTTTGCGGCCTGGTCACCTCAGGCTTCTGGGCGCTCGGACCAATCATTGCCAAGGCGCTTCACTTTGAGGCCAACCAAATCAGTATCTTCATGGCCGTCACCCTCATGGGCGGCGCTATTTTCCAGCTCCCGATCGGGCGGTTTTCAGACCTCGTGGATCGTCGGTTGGTAATCGCCGCTTTGAGCGGCGCCGCAAGCCTCATCACCCTATCAACGATTGTCTTAGGCCTTGAAACCGCCTCCGCCTTCTTCATCGTGATGTTTCTTTTTGGCGGCGCCACCTTCCCGTTGTATTCGATCAGCTTGGCACATGCCAATGACAACTCCACCCTGTCACCGATCGAGACCGGTAGCGTCATTTTGCTGACCTACAGCATCGGCGCGGTGGTCGGGCCCGTGCTCATTTCGGCAACCCTTGCAATATCGAATCTTGGTCTGTATTTCATAACGACCCTGATTCTGGCGCCCTTCTCGGTCTGGACCTTTCTCCGATCACGAGCCATTCCCGCGACCCAAGCCCACTTTACGCCATATCAGGACGTACCCGTTACCACGCAGGAAGTCATTCTCCTCAGCACCGATGAGGTCCTCGATGCAGCGATGGACCCAACAACGAAAGAACCATCACCAACCGCAGGTTAACCTCATGCCCTAAAGTCTCGCGTCAAACCTTATCGAACATCGGCGCTTACCCTCGCCCTCGAGTTTTGGTGTCGCCCTTCTTTGCCTTTTGCTCAAGGAAAGTAATAATCATATTGGCGACATCTTTGTTGGTCGCCATTTCAATGGACTCCAGGCCGGGAGAAGAATTAACCTCCATCACCACCGGCCCATGGTTCGATCGAAGAATGTCGACGCCGCAGACGTTGAGCCCCATTGTTTTTGCTGCTCGAACCGCCGTAGACCGCTCCTCCGGTGTAATGCGGATCAAACTGGCGGTGCCCCCTCGATGAATGTTCGAGCGAAACTCACCCTCTTTCGCCTGACGCTTCATGGCCGCCACGACCTTGTCGCCAATAACCAAACAACGGATGTCGGCGCCTCCAGCCTCACCGATATATTCCTGAACCAGAACCGATACGTTCAAACCAAAGAATGATTGGATCACGCTCTCAGCCGCCTTTGGGGTTTCCGCAAGTACCACGCCAATGCCTTGCGTGCCTTGCAACAGCTTAATGACGAGCGGCGCGCCGCCCACCATCTTGATTAAATCGGCAATGTCATCCGGCTTGTTGGCAAAACCCGTAACCGGTAAACCAATCCCGCGTCGCGATAGCAGTTGCATCGAGCGAAGTTTGTCACGGGAACGACTGATCGCCACCGATTCGTTCAAAGGAAACACCCCCATCATTTCAAACTGTCTTGACACCGCGGTGCCATAAAAGGTCACAGAAGCACCAATTCGCGGTATGACCGCATCAAAACCAGTTAGCTCTTCACCCTTGTAGTGAATCGACGGTCGATGAGAGGTGATATTCATATAGCAACGAAGCACATCGAGGACCTTAACTTCATGGCCTCGGGCCTCCGCCGCCTCAATAAGGCGTCGGGTCGAATAGAGATTCCGATTTCTGGAAAGCAGCGCAATTTTCAATGATTTTCTCTCTGTGAAACAGGTTAAGGATTGGCACCCAACGGGTTATCACCCAGCACAGAATGCTCGGTGGAACTAACAGAAACATTTAGAGCCGCCAGACTCCGGCGACCGATTAATACGCGAAAATTCATCGGGTCTCTGCGGGTCAAACTGAACTCTGTTTGGATTGTTTGCTTGGCCAGCACGATCGTGGACACAATAACGATCCTGCTTTCTTCTTGCCCGCCAGAGTTGCGCACAACGCGCCGATCGAAAACAGGAGCCCGGCACAATTTACCTGTTTTGTTTGATGACCGAGGCGGGGCTAACCGGAACTCAACATGCTCCGTGCCGCCGACCCAAAACGTTTTTATATCGCGCGCGTCAAGGCTCGATGTCAGCGCACCGGTATCCAGCTTGGCACGGATTGCAACGGCTTGTAACTCCGGTAGCAGAATGTATTCCTTCCAACCGACAATCATGACTGCCCCCGAAAAATCGGCGAATCCTAGAGCTTTAGAGGGGGCAACGCAACGTTTTTATCGAACCAGATCAAGGCCTGCGAATCCTTCGAAAATCAGGCTTGGAAATTCAGCCGCAAACCCGGCGTTGGCCACGCGGCTTTGACCAGTTTCCCGGTCGAGGACAACGTTATGTAGGCGGTCTGAAGGTCTTCTCCACCAAAGGCAATATTCGTCGTTAAAACATCCGGCATTGCAAAAAAATCAACCGTACTGCCGTCCGGCGAATGAGAGGTAATACCGCCTGTGATCAGTGTCGCCACGCAAACGTGACCCGAGGCATCGACCGCAAGCGAGTCAAACATATGGAAATCCGGTCTTTGGGCAAGCATTCGCCGCGGGACGCTGACGTCCACCTCTCCAGGCGCAGCAATGGCATAGGCCCAAAGACGGCCAGTGGGCGTTTCTGCAACGTATAACGTCTTTTCATCCGGCGACAAGCCAATACCGTTCGGTGCTTCCATCGGGAAGATCACTTCTTGAATTCGGCTGCCATCCGCTGCCGCATAAAAGACTCCGGTTCGATCTCTCGTTCGCGGCCTTGTCTTACCATGATCGGTGAACCAGAACCCTCCGGTTTGATCGAAAACCAGATCATTCGGGCCTTTTAATCGCTCGCCGTTGCAAGCCTCGTACAGGGTTTCAACCGAACCCGTATCTAAATTCACGCGTTCAATCCTTCCGCCGGTATAGTTTTCAGGCTGTTCTCCTGGAAAGACCCGCCCATCGCGCGCTTCATGCCATTCAAAACCGCCATTGTTGCAGATATAACAATGCCCATCTGGCCCAAGCGCCGCTCCATTGGGTCCACCTCCAAGTTCTGCGACGATCGATTGCGTCCCATCTTCAGCAACCCGAGTGAGCGTGCCCCGCTGAATTTCAACCACCAGCACGGACCCATCACTTAACGCGACAGGGCCCTCCGGAAACTGAAGCCCCTCTGTTATTACTGCCACGTCCATTGCACTCACTCCCTTAGCCTTAAACAATAGTCGAATGATTTTTTTTAAGGGTATCGGCTTTTGAGAAAACGATCTACCGCTAGCGCCAGTGCTTAGCACTTGTCTGAGATCAGCTCGTTGTTGCGCCTGAGCTCAGCTCAGGAAAGCTGCCCGCTGGCAAAAAACTGATTACGGCCGGGTCGATCTTGCCTCAGTCTTCGGTTGCTGAGGCAGTTGGCGCGCCGCCCAGAAACGCTTCTGCGCCGTAATCTTGAATCATTTGAGTAATCCGTTCGACCATCTCCTCCAACGCGGCTTCATCCGTACCGCGCATCACCAAATTGGTGCCATAGCCGTTCGGGCGATAAAACGGGTAAGAACCGAGATCAATATCCGGATACTGATCCTGAATGAGGCCAAGTTGCGCCGCAACCTGGCTTTCGCCCAGAAATGCCCCAACCGTTCTGGATCGGACGGGTCGTCCACCTGGCAATCTTAATTGATCAAAGGTACTCGCCATCGCTTGCATCACCATTGGGACACCGGCCATGACAAACACATTCCCGAGCTGAAATCCTGGCGGCCCCCCAGTCGGGTTATCAATCAAGGTCGCACCCACTGGGATCCGCGCCATCCGAAGCCTGGCTGCCATCACCGCTGGCGGTGCCTCGCGTTTCCGAATCAAAGCCGCAACCTCCGGATGCTCCTCAACGGCGACGCCAAAGGCCTTGGCAATACTATCCACTGTAATGTCATCGTGGGTCGGTCCAATACCGCCGGTTGTAAAGACATAATCAAAGCGCTGTTTGCAGTGATTCACCGTATCGACAATCGTCTCATCCACATCGGGTATCACCCGTGCTTCCATCATCCGAATACCCAACTCATTTAACACACCGCTCAAATGCGCAAGATTCGTGTCCTGCGTGCGACCGGAGAGAATCTCATTACCGATAATAATCAAACATGCCGTGGCGGAATCTCGATCTGAAGCCATATACAAAGACCTTTCTAAAAGTTTAAATGGGACGACGCTAACACCAACTGCGACGCGCAATATTAAAACACGAATTCAGGGGGAATAGCGCAGGACAACACATGCAACGCCCGAGCGCATCCGGCCCAATCAATGCAACTTACGGGAATAAGCAGGCAATTAACCAACCGACCTGCCCGGTACGCTGCCACCAAGATCTGAAGCCAGCGCCTAATTGCGCGACGGCGCCCCTGACATGTCACGTTTCGTTTTCCAGCTCAATACCTTTACTAGCGACTTCCGCCAGTACCGTTAAATTTTCCCCTGGCAAAAGGACGATACCCCGAAGGTATTTGGGTCGAAAATTTACTGGGCACTGGGGTTCCGGCGTTCTCAGATGCTGAGGATCGCGGGTTGAGCGCGTCCGCCGCGCGCCCGAGCCTCGGCCTTGGGTCTAGCTGAGATCATGCGCTTGTACGTTTTCCATAGCGCGTCAGGCGTGATCAAAATCATGAATCGAGATCACTTTGAGTGACGAGGAACCGCCAAGGCGATAGACTGACGCCCTTGATCCGGCAGAATGCTGTTAGCAACCCAGATCTCAATTCAGACAGATGCTGAACCGCAGCGACGCGCCTCATGATTCGATCTTGGTCGCCCGAGACCGATCAATGGGTTGAAAACTGTTCGGCACCTTCTATTACAACGGGTTTGCGGTAACCGCTGCGGAGGCTCGCCTTGCTTGGGCACGCATTCGCAATAGCCTCCTGGAAAGAATGACCACAATTTCTCAGCTGTCCGTAACACAGCAGAGCACCAAGCGTTAGGAACGGTTTATGAAATCAGCGGCAGAAGAACTCGATCACATTCTGATTAAGGGCGCCCGGGAACACAATCTCAAGAACATCGAAGTCAAAATCCCAAAACGCAAGCTGGTTGTGCTGACTGGGGTTTCGGGCTCTGGAAAATCATCTCTCGCCTTCGATACGCTCTACGCCGAGGGCCAAAGGCGCTATGTGGAATCACTCTCTGCCTATGCGAGACAATTTTTGGGTCAAATGGAAAAACCCAAGTACGACACCATTCGCGGGCTCTCGCCCACCATTTCAATCGAACAAAAAACCACCAGCCGCAACCCCCGTTCGACCGTAGGCACCATCACTGAAATCTCGGACTACCTCAGAGTTTTATTTGCCCGCGTCGGACAGCAGCACTGCCACCAATGCCATAAACCGGTGGCTGGCCAAACGGCTGAAAAAATCGTCTTGGAACTCCTGAAATACCCAAAGGGAACACGGGTTAATCTTATGCACTCATTATTGGTGAACCGCAAAGGTGAGCATCGTGATGTCATTGACAGTGCACGAGCCCAAGGCTTTGTCAGGCTTCGGGTCGATGGCGAGATCAAACGCGTTGAGGACCTAACCGTTTTAGACAAACGCAAAAAACACACTGTTGAGCTCATTACCGATCGTTTGGTCATTCGCGACGACATTAAAGATCGATTGACCGATAGCGTTGAACAAACCCTACGCATGGGTAAAGGCTCAATGTTGGTTGAAGTTGAAGACGCCGATCGGATTTTTTCAGAGCATCTCGCTTGCGCGGATTGCGGCATCTCTTTCCCAGCACTATCGCCCCAATCCTTTTCGTTCAACAGCCCCCAAGGGATGTGCCTTGCGTGTAACGGGTTGGGCACTCAAGTGGCGTTTGATCCGGACCTCGTCATTCCAGATGAGACCTTGTCACTCCGTGACGGCGCGCTGAAGCCGGTTGGCCGAATCGATCAAGACAGTCGGTCGATGACGGCAGTTTTTCATAAGCAAATGTTTCAACATCTAAAGATACCCACTCAAAAACCTTGGACAGCGCTCACGCCAGCCCAACGTAAAACCATTTTGTACGGCACGGGTGAGAAACGTTACCAAATCAATTGGGGTTCCCACGGCACAACTAACTCACGGTATGAAGGGCTTCTCAATCGCCTGATGCGACGTTTTAGGAATACCAAGTCTGAGGGTATGAAACGATGGTATGCCCAGTTTTTGGCCAACACGCCGTGTGACGTCTGCGAGGGCGAACGGCTTCGCAAGGAGTCAGCGGCCGTCAAAGTTGCGAGTCGAACCCTGATAGACATCTCCGCCATGACCATCGACGCGTCCCTCGAATTTTTCGATCACATAGCCTTGCAGGGCTCCGATGCAGAGATCGCCGTAGAACTGCTTAAAGAAATCCGAGGCCGCCTTGGCTTTTTGAATGCGGTTGGCTTGTCCTACTTATCCCTGAATCGGCTCGGCCCCTCTCTCTCTGGCGGCGAATCCCAAAGAATCCGGCTGGCGAGCCAGGTTGGATCAGAGCTTTCCGGGGTCATTTACATTCTGGATGAACCCAGCATCGGCCTGCATCAACGAGACAATGAGCGGCTCTTAAACACCCTTATTAAAATGCGCGATATCGGTAACACCGTCATTGTCGTTGAGCACGACGAAGACACCATTCGGGCGGCTGACTATGTTATTGATTTTGGTCCCGGTGCGGGCACCCAAGGCGGCAGTGTGATTCACGCCGGCACCCCAAAGACCTTACTCAAAAACCGCGCCTCCTTAACCGGCGACTACCTCTCTGGTCGCGCTTGCATTCCACTTCGGGCAGAGCCCAGAACTCCGTCGGGCGAAGTCTTAGTTACTGGCGCGAAAGAAAATAATTTGAAAGATTTATCGGTCGCCTTTCCGCTAGGGATGCTGGTCGCCGTCACAGGCGTTTCAGGGGCAGGCAAATCAACCTTAGTGAATGATATTTTATATCCCGCCATGGCGCGCCACTTTCATGGCAGCCAACAAAAAATTGGCAAACACAAAGCCGTCACCGGCTTAGACCAGCTCGACAAGGTCGTGGCCATCGATCAAAAACCCATCGGTCGTACACCGCGCAGCAATCCGGTGACTTATATCAAGGTGTTCGATGAGATCCGAAAGTTCTTCGCCTTGCTACCCGAATCAAGAGTACGTGGCTACACCCCGGGCCGATTTTCATTCAACGTCAAAGGCGGACGGTGTGAATCCTGTCAGGGTGACGGCGTGCGTAAAATCGAGATGCACTTCTTATCGGATGTTTACGTCAAGTGCGAAGCCTGCGATGGCAGTCGATTCAACGTGGCAACTCTCGAGGTGCAGTACAAAGGAAAATCCATTGCTGACGTCCTGAGATTGACTGTTGCCGAAGCGGTCCTGCATTTTTCAGAACATCCAAAGATCGTGAATCAATTGCAACTTTTGGTAGACGTTGGGCTTGATTACCTTGCCCTGGGCCAGCCCTCTTCTACTTTGTCCGGCGGCGAGGCGCAACGCATCAAATTAGCGAGGGAGCTGTCAAAAATCGCCACCGGTAAAACATTTTATCTGCTGGACGAGCCCACTACGGGCTTGCACTTTGACGATGTTCGAAAATTATTGGGCGTTTTAAATCGCTTAATTGATGCGGGCAACTCCGTCGTGGTGATCGAACATAACCTTGATGTCATCCGAACCTCGGACTGGATCATTGATCTGGGACCCGCCGGCGGACCAACGGGTGGTAACGTGCTGACGCAGGGCACCCCCGCGGAAGTCGCCCAATGTCCCGAAAGCGATACAGGCCGGTACCTTGGGCCGTTCTTCCCAAAGCAAAAAACAACCGCTGCTAAAACGTCCCTTTCAAAGCGGAAGCCTAAATGATGGCACAGACTTTGATTGCTACGCCCAGATGTCGTGCAACTGCGCGCTTGATCGGCGCCACACCTCACTTTGAAACCGCGAAGGATAACAAGGCCCATGACTGACTTCGACCCAGAGATGGTGCCGATCCGTGCCGCTGCCACCGTTCTGCTAATTGCCGATCGGCCTGAGTTAAAGATTCTAATGATGCGCCGTCATGCAAAAACCCTATTCGCCGGTGGCATGTGGGTGTTCCCGGGTGGCGCGGTGGATCCTGACGATGTGACGGTCCCCGTTTCAGGTCAAGTCGAGCTGGACTATCCCGGCCCGATTACCGCGCGGTCCCCCGAGGATCATCGCGCCTATTATGTCGCCGCGATTCGGGAATGCTTCGAGGAGGCCGGTATTTTGTTAACCCTTCCAGATCCAAGCGGTCCAGCATCTCCACCGCTCACACTGGCGCAGCAAGCAGATCTCAGAGACCAACTAAATGCCGGCACGCTCTCTTTCAACAGGTTATTATCAGAACATGAACTGATCCCTAACGCGGCGCTAATCAAACCGGTCGCACGCTGGATCACACCGCTAGGTTCACCCAAGCGGTTTGATGCTCGGTTCTTCCTTGCAAAACACCCAGAGGATCAAGATGCGTCTCATGACCAAGGTGAACTAGTCGATTCAGAATGGTTGAGCCCAAAGGAGATTTTAAGTCGATTCGACGCTGGCAGTATGGCGATCATGACCCCGACCCTGAGGATGATTCAAAACCTGCAAGCATTTGATTCAGCAGACGCTGTCTTGGCAGCGATGGATCAAACCGAGGACTATCATCAGGTCCTTGTCGACCCGGATACCGGTGCCTTACTTCTTCCGGGCGAGAATGGATATGACGCGGCCGTTGACCATATTGAAACCGGCTGGGTGCGCCTCAGAGCGTTGCGCAATTGATCACGGCAAGCCCCATTCATTTTCGATTCTAGTTAACCAATAGTCGACATCCGCCTTGGGGTCCCCGGTGATGTAGCGCCAAAGTTTGAGTCGATTAATGAGCTCTAACCGACCGGTATCCGCCTCAAACCAGGGCTCAAGCGCCATCAGATGGTCGGCAACCGGGTCCTTATGACTTGGATCCGTCCAGAAAATAGGCCTCGGTGAATCTGGTTGGGTAACGAGATCAACGTCATTCCAAAGCCGCACCTGAGGCGCGTTGGGCCCAAGCCGAATCTTGTATAAATAGCGATCCTCAGTTGATTGGTTGCGCCCTGCGCCGTGCCAAAGACCCATGTGGAACACATAAAGACTACCTGCCGGGCAAACGACATGCTCTTGGCCCACGATGTTTTGATAGCGCGCGATGGCGGCCTCGCTGACTCGCCGCAAATGAGATCCCGGAATGTAGCGTGTTCCCCCCATTGCGCGGGTGACTGCCTGGGGAAAATAAAAAAGCTGAATGTCGAAGGCTTGTCTTGGATCGATGGTTGAATCTTGATGATTGTGTTGCGAGACAGCCCTGGACGTTCGCCGCGGCTCATTCTCAGCGCCTAAGGTTAAATGCAAAAAGTGATGATCAAAAACCGGGGCATCTCCAACCAAGCTTCTGATTACGCCCTTAACCGATGCCAAGTTTAAAATATCGTGCAGACAGTCTCCAGGTTGAAAGCAATCTGGGAGGCTGGTGCCGGGCGAAATTTTAGGAATACTGGAATTGCGGGTTATCCGGCTATACGCCTGACTGAGCGTTCTGTCTGAATCGCCGACCGGTGCGCGCAGCTGCTCTAGAAACCGCGCGTTCAGTGCCTCGGGCACAACCCCGTCGAAGGCCAAAACGCCTCGCGCCACAAATTCTGCCATTTGCACGGTCGTCAAACCGACATCACGACTCATTGACGCGCGCGCAACAAACTCGAATTACAAGAACCCGCACCAGGCGTGTTCAGTTGTCGCGTCATCCTAGGGCTCGCTTGCTGCCTCCTTCCATGGCAATGATGGCAATAAGGCTGCGCGTCATAGGCGTCATGGCCCTCAAGGCATTGATAGTGGGTCATCACAACCTAGTCTCTATAGACTGCCACTGCTCGAAAAAAAATTCGTATTTTAAATAATCTGTCCGGAACTCCTCGCCCGAGGCGTGGCTGACCAACGGACTCGCTTGGATCAACCGCCAACCATCGCGGAGGGCATCGACTCCAGTCTTGTAGGGCGGTATATCCTCATCACCCGTCATTGGCTGGCTATCACCAAAACCATCGTACTTCGCCCAACCGATCACGGGCGTATCCAACGCCGAGGTCGCCAAGTACAACACCAGAACTTTCTGTCTCGCCGCCATCGTAACCCCTTCCCCATCTCCGACCCATTCAACAGACTCGGCATGAATTTGTAAATGCTACTCGGCTGAGTCGAAGTCAGTATTCTTCAAAAAGCAACCAAATAATGAAAAAAAATGACTTGATAATGAAGAAATAATGAATATGATCGGTCAACTCTTAAAAATCGGCATTCAAACATGCAAATGATTGTGCTCGTCTGGTTAGTATTGTTACCTGCAACCTCGATTGCAAATTCAGCTCCGTCTCAAGCTTCGATGCTCGAAACGGCTCGTCCGGACTTCGCCGCCATCCGAGATGTGCAGCGGAAAAAATCCACTTTTTTTGATTACTTGATGCCATTTGTTTTAGACGCAAATGCAGCCATCCAAGCAGAGCGCGCAGGTGTGCTGCAAATCGAGGCGATCAATGCCGCAGGGCAAGCCCTAACCAGCGCGCAACAGGCCGATCTTCTGCGCCTTGCCAAACGGTATCGACTGCCAACTGCTCAGCATAAAGGCCCGACCGATAAGCTCATTGCTCAAGTCCTACAACGCGTTGATGTGCTGCCTGCATCCTTAGTGCTGGCGCAAGCTGCCAATGAGAGCGGCTGGGGCACGTCTCGATTTGCTCGCCAGGCTAATAATTATTTTGGTATGTGGTGCTATCAAGCCGGTTGCGGGCTAAAGCCCCGCCAGCGGGATGTCGGCCGGTCCCACGAGGTAAAACGTTTTGAGCACCCACAGGACAGCGTCGTTGCCTATTTGCACAATCTCAACACTAACCGCGCCTACCAAAGCTTAAGAGACTTACGCCGAGCCACGCGAGAACTGGGCGCGCCCTTGCGGGGCGTCTTGCTGGCCGAGGGCTTGCAGGCTTACTCGAGTCGCGGCGCAGCATATATTAAAGATATCCAAGCGGTGATTATTGCCAATGACCTAGAGCAGCTTTCCTTTGAAGTGGCGAGTCAGTAACCTCGTTCGCGTCCTTTAACAACTCGAGCCGAGTCTCTTATGAGCCACTATCAGGTTAGTCAACTCAGGCATCTTGGCGAGCGCAGCCTCGTCGAAGACCTACAGGTTCTAAGAGCTCAGTTTAACCCAAACGCAACGGACACAGCCCTAATTGGCATCTTCACAGGACTGTTCGGACTGGCCAGCGATGAGTGCTTACTGTTAACAAAGCAGCCAACCTTGACCCCCGGACCTATTTCGAAGGGCTTTAAGATCGTTCAGGCGCATCACCTCAGTGCGACCGTTCGACCGACCCCAACCCAAACTTTTGATCAAGCCGGCATCTATGTTTTTCGCTTCTGGACCTTGCCAGGCATCCAGGTTGACCCGCTCATCGCGTTGTCCCAGCGCGCCTGGGAAACCTTCGAGGGTGATTTTGACACAGAGGTCAAAGCCTTATTCCGGCAATCAACGCCGGCCGTTCAAGAGACCGCGCTATTGATTACCTGGTACAAAAATTTTGCCGCGTGGGAGGCCTCCAGACAACCAGATCCCGCCGCAACAGATTACTTTCGTCAGCGCCAATCATTGATTGATCAGGCTTTTCCAATTGCAACGCGACGCCTTCCTTAGCGCCGATTCAGATAGAGGTAACGCCAAAGCGTTGCTGCCACGAGGGCATGATCAATCCGGCCATCCAGAAGATAGCTAGTCAGTTCCGCAACCGGCACAAGCACGACCTCGGTCTGCTCCGTCGCCGTATTCTGAATGTCTCCTTCAATCACGACATTCTCAGCGACAAATGTGTGTAACTGATTGTTAAACACCGCCGGATTGGGATTAAGGACTCCCAAAGAAGTTAAATGACTGGCCCGGAAGCCAGATTCCTCTAGGCATTCTCGGGCCGCTGAAACGATCGGTGCTTCACCAGGGTCAACCATGCCGCCTGGAATCTCGAGCGATAAGGCGTCGCTTCCGTGACGATATTGACTGACAAAAACCACTTCTTGATCAGACGTAATCGGCAGGACATTCACCCAATCCACCGTATCCAATACGAAAAATCCATGGGCATTGCCCGTTTTGGGCGAAATCGCAGTAACCTCCTGAACCTTCATGATTCTCAAATCGTTGAGCACTTTCGTCGCGACTCGAGTCCAGGGTCGTATCGGCGCACTCATCCTCCGAGTCCTCGAACTGGGACTGCCGCACCGTGAACGGCGACTGCCTCGGAACTGGCCAAAAAGCCAATGACCGCCGCCAGGTGCTCGGGTGCTACCCACTGACCGAAGTCTGCATCGGGCATATCCGATCTGTTTCTTGGGGTGTCGATGACCGCTGGCAGCACACAATTGACATTCAAACCTGCTTGCTTGACTTCCTCAGCGAGACTTTCAGTGAGTCGAATAGTGGCTGACTTCGACGCCAGATATGCCCCCATATGCGCTTGACCTTGCGTTGCCGCAACGGCGCCCACGTTAACCACCTTGCCGTGGCCTGCTGCAACCATCGCTGGCACGATTTTTTGCGTCATATAAATGATCGACTTCGTATTCAGGTTAAACAAGAAATCCCAGGTCTCATCGAGCGTCTCAAACACGGTCTCGCCCATTTGAAAGCCGCCCGCTATGTTACACAACACATCTATCGCGCCATGGGTTTGCAGTAACCGCTCGGATAAGGCGCCGCAATCCTCGCGGCTCGTCAAATCGCAAATCGCTAAATGGCAGCGCGGTTCAGGGTTTGGGAAGGCCGCATCCAGCAACGCTTGATTGTAATCAACCGAAATCACCACAGCCCCACGGCTTAAGAAATGTTGCACTACCGCCTGGCCCAACACGCCCGCGCCACCGGTTACCAGAACCACTTGATCTTCAAACATTTGAAATTCCTAAAGCCTTGAATTGCACGATGCTAAAGGCTTTACTGTTGGAAGCCAACCCAATAGACGAGCATCACGATGGATCAGCCCGAAACAAAAAGAACCTTTTGCCGAGTCTGCGAACCCAGCTGCGGACTCATCGCAACCCTTGAACACGGCGAAATAAAGTCGATCATGCCCGACAAGGAACACCCGGTAACCAAAGGGTTTGCCTGCCACAAAGGGTTGGCGGTTCTCGATATTCATAAAGATCCCGACCGGCTGCGTTGGCCATTACAAAAAAATGGGGACGCCTTCGAACGTATTTCCTGGGGGACAGCGGCAGCAACAGTTGGTGAGCGGCTGCGCGGGTTGCAGGCGCGCTACGGCAGCAACGCCGTTGGGATCTACTCTGGCAACCCATTGGCCTTTAACTCAACGGCGGGCCCCGCGATCAGTTCCTTTGTGAGCGCAATCGGCAGTCGTCGAAACTTTAGTTCCGGCACTCAGGATTGCGCAAACAAGTTTGCCGCCTCCGAAGCCATCTTTGGCTCCAGCACCATCCATCCTGTGCCGGATATTCAAGAGACCGACTTAATGCTCATATTGGGTGCGAACCCGCGCGTCTCACACATGAGTTTTGTCTCCATCGCGGATCCCGTCGCCGAACTCCGGGCTGCAAAAAAACGCGGCGCTCGGCTCATTTTTGTAGACCCCAGGCAAAACGAATCCGTGTCTGGGTTAGGAGAACTGCTTCAGGTCAAACCGGATTCAGACGTGTATTTACTAAGCGCAATCCTAGCCCACTGCTTTCAGGAAGGCTTGATTGATCAGGCCGTGACCCGCGCACATGGGGAAAACTTAGGTGCGCTTGAGGCTTTTGTTACCCAATATCCCGCAGAACGCGTGGCAGCGGTGGTTGGCTTGACCGCGCATGAGATTCGAGCTCTGGCAACCGATTTTGCCGCTGCTGATAAAGCCTCCGTCTATATGTCGACGGGGGTCAATATGGGCCGGCAAGGCGCAGTCGCCTATTGGCTTATGTATATGTTGAGCTTGGTCACAGGCAATCTTGGTAGAACCGGTGGTAATCGCTATGCCAATGGGTTTTATCCGGCAGCCAAAGCTGGCGCGACCCGTGGGCAGCCACCGCGTTATCAGGACTCAAGCTTTGGCAAGCTTCGCACGGTGCGAGGATCCTTGCCGGGGAATCTGATGGCTGACATGATCTTAGACGATCCCGACCCCATCCGGGGCCTGATCGTCATTTCCGGTAACCCCCTGTTGTCCATCGGCAATAGTGCACGCATGCAAGCGGCTCTTGAACACCTTGAGTTCCTGGTGGTCATTGATATCTACCCAAGCGCGACCAGCGACTTTGCGGACATCACCCTCCCAGCAACCGATATGTTTGAGCGGGCGGACATTAACCTCGCCGGGCTCGGCCTGCAGCACAAACCCTTTGTACAGTTCACCGAGGCGCTTGTTGAACCCGGCTTTGAGCGCAAGCCCGAATGGGAAATCATGGCGCGCCTAGAGCAGGCTTACCTCAATGAGCCGGAAAACGACATCGAGTTACCGGATCCCTTTGCCCGTATAGATCACATGCTGGGCGCCTCAGACACCAGTATCAGCGCATTATCGGATGCTTTAATACCGGTAAAAGTGCTTGAGTCGACAGCACCGGAAAGCTTATTTGAATCCGTGATTCAAACCGATACGGGGCTGGTGGATTGTTGCCCCGAAACCATGATGGCGGCTCGCGTTCGATGCGAAGCAATTTTCAAAAGCTTAAGCACTGAAGCCATCGGTCAACTCAAGCTCATTAGCCGTCGAACGAACTACATGCTCAACAGTTGGTTTCATAACGTCGAACAATTAAAAAGGCCCAAGCATTTGGATAATCCGTTGTACATTCATCCGAGTGATGCCCAATCTCGGCAACTTGAGGATGGCAGCACCGTGAGACTGTCCAATAAATTTGGAGCGCTGACCACCCGTATTGCGTTTGATGAGACCCTTCGGCCGGGCGTCGTTGCCATGACCCACGGCTGGGGGAACCAAGGCCAGCGGATGAAAACGGCAGCAAAACATGCCGGGACCAATGCCAACGTGCTACTCCCCTCAGGACCCGATAGCTTCGAGCCCTTTAGCAATCAGTCTTTTATGACGGGTATTGCTGTCGACTTACAGGCCGCGCAACCATTAGCCGCTGTCGTTTCGCTAGAGGACACTCATTAGATCGCGGCAATTGCTGATCTAGCTCCCAAAATCCCCCCACCCGCCAAGGTGTGGGGTGTGAGGCGTCAAGATACGCAGATTTGCGCCCGGGGTCATGATGACCGCCACCGATGCAGGCAGCGCGGCAAAACCACTTCTTGGCGTCAATTCCGTAAAACTGGAAATTAGCGGTATTCTCGAGCGATGACTACGACTTCAAAGGCAATAATTTTCGGCGAGAAGGTTGAGCTTCTGGCTTTTTATGGTATAACAGCGCGCTTATGAAACAACAACCCTTCAGCGCTGCAATGCCCTACCTTGACCGAATTGGCGTCTTCCTTTCGGCGACCTGCTTATTGCATTGTTTGACCCTGCCAGTGCTACTGACAATCGCGCCCATCACGCAAACCGGGCTCTTAGATGAGCAAACCTTTCATCTAGTTTTATTGTGGTTCATCCTGCCCGTGAGTTTAATTGCGCTTGGCATTGGTTGTCGCCAGCACAAAGACCTTCTTATCCTGGTGCTAGGCGGCACCGGGCTCGGCCTTTTATTATTTGCCGGCTTAGTTGGGCACACAGTTTTATCGCCCTCTGCAGAACGCGCCATCACCATTGTCGCCGGCCTAATTTTAGCAGCGGCGCACCTGCGTAACTTTAAAATTTGTCGCGCCACGAATTGCGACCACGAGGATTCGGCACACCGCTAAGGCTGTGCATCAAATGAATCATTAGTGACACGGTGGGGCCCCCAACCTGTATACGCGACCACCGGAAACTGAAATTGGCGCGTCCACCTCCCCGCTTTACCAAATGATAATTGCTTTTGTTTTGCAACTCAGACAGCGGCACTAAAACGATCTCTGCAACCTCGTCAGGATTCGCCCAATAAGATAAATCAGGATCCGCCATAAAAACGTTGGGTTCGATCAGATAGCCGGCGTGGGTAAAGTAGGTGCCAAGACAACCGACAAACGTCAAGGCACTGGGCAGCACGTTAATTTCCTCAAAGGTTTCCCGAAGCGCCGTTTGTCGCAAGCCCTCATCTTCCGGCGCTTCTCGACCACCTGGAAAACAAAATTGTCCGCCAAAGCGAATCTTAGCACTGCGCTTGGTCAGTAAAACAACTGGTTCGGCTTGGTCCAAAACCACAATCGCAACTGATGATCGCCCCGCACCGGCTTTGATGTCGTTCGGCACCGCGGGCTCGAAATGAGGATTCACGAGTTCATCACCCGCTTGCCCCGTGCCAAGGGCTTGCACCATCTCAGCGCGCGTCAGTACGTGTTCAGACCAGCTCAATCGCTGCCTGAATGCCGCGTCGGCCATATCAGTGTTATGCATCAGCGCGCCTGTTTTTTCGCAATGATCAAGCGATCAAATGGGCTTTTAGATCCCGATAGCCCACCAAATGAATGCCTAGGTCTTCGGCAAAATCGCGTAGGGATCGGTCCGAGAAAGCCTCATAGTCGGCATGACGAGAAGCATGGGTATCGGCAATGGCTTCGAGCTCCGCACCTGCAACCGCCGGATGAAACAGTAAATGAGTGAGCCCCGGTTGCACACCGGCAATGAGTTCTCGATAAAATTCATGCTTTGACGTCTTTGGCACCATCGTTTCGATGATGATTTCATCAAGAGTTGGCACTTGATCGGCATCAATCATCGCCAAAACCTGCAGAAACTCATCCGCCATATCCCCTTCACCCAAGGCTTGGAGTCGATCCCGGGTGATTCTAGGCAAAAAGGCGGGCACGTTATATTCCCGAGCAAGCCGCAGATAACTGCCTAAAAACTTTGGATGCACCACAGAACCCATGTGGGTATCGATATGCGTCACATCGATCCCAGCCGCCAGTGCGCCATCAATTTGGGCCCGCATCTCGCCTTCTGCGGCGGCAACGGTTACATGGCGCACCGCATCCTCTCGGGTCGCCCATAAATAGCCATCAGCATCGAGCAAGCCGCTTTCTGGAGATCGACTACTAAGCGCTGGCCACCGGTAAGTTGGATACTCCGCTGTGAGCGTTAAATGCACGCCCAAATCCAGCAATGGATTCGCTCTGGCCATCTGAGCAGCCTCTTGAAACCAAGGTCCATTCACCAAAACCGACGCGCAGGTGGCAGACCCTTTCGTTAGGCACGCAAGACTTGCCGCATTCGCCGCGTGACAAAATCCCATATCATCGATATGCAGAATCAACACGCGGTCGTCCGGCGCGTATCCCATGCGTGCAAGGAAAGGGTTCATCTCAGACAAACCTTGCAGCGCCTGTGCCATCCACCATCACAGCCCGGCCGCAGGTTTCGGATTCGGTCATAGCAACCCATTCCGCTGGATCTTCGATATTGGCCCAAACGCGTTCACCTGCTGGCGTTAAACAGACGAGATGCCCCATTTTGGGCCCCTCAGCGCCATACATGACCGTGTATGACTCAACCGTTGCGGGACCGTCATAGTCATCCAGGACCGTTCGGGTGGGCTCGGCATCCACCGCATCCTGAACATCTTCAAACTGAAAGTCTTGAACTGGGGCGGTTCCACTATAAACCCCAAAGGCATGCTTGGTGAGGTAACCGCCATTGGCGGTAATCAGGCCGATTTCGCTCGGATGCAACCGGCTGAGCTCGACCATCTTCGCAATACTGTGCATGACGTAATTATTTAAAGGTCCCCCACCGAAGGTCAAACCACCCGTTATCGTCAGCGGTTTGGTGTCATCCAGCCCCAACTCGGCAACGGCCACCTGCACGGCGGATGGGAAACAGCTATACACATCAACGCGGTCTAGTTGCGAAACCGTCACGCCTGCTAGTGCCAGGGCTTTGTTGCCGGCATGCCGAATCGCAGGAGACGAATGCAGGTTAGCGCGATTAGAAACCGCATATGTGTCATGGGCATTTGCACCCGACCAGGGGTAAACCCATTGGCTTTCGGGAATACCCAGCGCCCGTGCTTTTTCAACGCTGGTCATGAGCAACGCCGCGCCCATATCCACCGCGCTGTTCGAGTTCATCAGTTTTGGATATGGAAAGCTCACCATGCGGTTACTGGCAGAAGCGGTTTTAATTTCCTCTGGGGAGACCTCTTTTTGTATCCAGGCAGTAGGATTCTGCGCCGCGACAGCACTGAAGCCACTCCATAGCCCAGCGATTCGATCTCGATGATCTGCAATAGACTCTCCACGCGCATGACGGATGGCATTTTCAAACATAGGGTACATTTGAATCGGCGCCACCACACCCCGGGCCTTCTCTGCATCACAAGACATCGGCACTTCTTCTCCAAGCATTTTGTCGTAAGGGCCTTCCGTCTCGCGATAGGTCATCGTCTGCCCCCGCTTTGCAAGCTTGGCTTGGCTGTTGCCGACCTCGGCGCCCACGACCAGGGCCACCTCGATCTCGCCGGCCAAAATATCCAGTGCAGTTTGACTCACTAATGCCTGTACCGAGTTACCACCAAAGGGCGTGCCGACCAGTTCGGGCTT
>JABGTE010000205.1 GCA_018647445.1 Gammaproteobacteria bacterium | reverse complement strand
TCTGAATCTGATCAGGCGCAAAGAACATTTTGGGTTTAGCACCTGGCAAAATACTCGGCGGCTGACCATCGCGGGATTCCCAGTGCGTAATCCCGACCCCGCAACTGCAAACCATCGAGTCACCGAAGTGGTGATGTAACGCCTCAAGCACCTGCCGGTTACCCGCCATATCCACAAAGGCCACGTTTTCACTCACATCAAGCGTATCTAACGCGTCATAAGCCACCACTTGGTCATAGAGATTCAAACTTTCGACGAAGGCTTTGTTCGCAGCAGAAGTTAAACCTGTGACCTTCACGTCGCGATTTTTACGCAGTAAAAAGGCCAACCCAAAAGAGGTTTTGCTGGAAGCACTCGAGAGAATGATATTGCTCGCGCCAAAATGATCGTTATCAAAAAGGTAGTCATCGATCACAAAGGAGGTAGTAAACAACGGTCGATAGATCATTTGGTGATCATCGAACTGCCGGTCAAACCCATTGCCCGCAGTCATCAGCGCATAATTATTATAAACGCCAGGCAAGGCCTGTCGGTGAGCGGCGCCATCGGTAAACCCGCGCTCGGTGGCGTGCACGGGTTCAACAACCAGATACGAGGCCATGGGAAAATAGCCATAAAACTCATCGCCGATATTTAAGCCACTATCGTTTTCAAGAACCACCGTGCCTTTACCCCAGACCGGTATTTGACCCCAATCACCCTCTGCTGGGAAGAACTGCCAGTAACCAATCATATCGCCGGCGACGCCATAGGTAATGTTGTTTGCTGTAAGTGCAAATTTATCAACAGTTAAAACCGCCTCACCCGCAGCAGGCGACAAGGCTGCCAGCGCCGGCAGCTCAATAACGCGCGTGGTGCCTAAGGCGGCCCGGGCTACTTCAAAACGGTAACTACTCATAGTTCTAGATCCTTTTTTAAAAACGACGCTGTAGCCGCTGGACGGCAATAATGCATCATGCTCCTCAATGAACACACTCCTTTTGATCTCAACCCTGAATCCAAGGCCCGGATGCGAGGCGCTGGTAGCCGTGTGCCATTACGGCTTTAATCAACCCTTGGCACTTATTCTATAACCTCCTTGGTCTTCGATGCAGCGACTGCTCGAAAAACGCGGAGGAAGTTGCCGCCCCAAATTTTATGAACGTCCTCAGCGCTGTAGCCGCGCGCCAGCAGCCCCATGGTGACATTCAAGGCGTCGCTCGCGTCATTAAAACCCGTAATGCCGCTGCCGTGGTTAAAGTCGGTGCCAATCCCCACATGATCGATCCCAATACGGGAAACAATATAGTCTATGTGATCAATGACATCGTCTATGCTGCCGGGCCCCAGTAGATCGCTCACGGTGGTCAGAAATTTTTGTTGCACCGCCTCATCTTGAATCTCCCAATAGAGCTCGAAGGGATAATAGAAGTCTTCGGTTATCCCGGCAGCTTGACGCGCCGCGCGGATCGCTCGATCAAGTGCTTGATCAGACGAATCAAATAGATAGCCTCTGAAGGGCGCAACATGAATGACGCTTCCTGTTTTCCCAATTCGATCGATCTCCTCGTCCGATAAATTTCGGCTGACGTTAGAGAGTTGCCAAACATTAGAGTGGCTTGCAATGACGGGCGCGTCCGACAAGGCCAGCACTTGCAGGGCAGCGGCTTTCGAGAGTTGCGAGATATCAAGGACGCCGCCAAGGGCATTGATTCTCGTCACCGCGGTTCTGCCCAATGCTGATAAGCCACCATGCTCAGCAACCGCCTCATGCTGACCCGTCGCGCCATCGAAGACCGGCCGAGAGGAATCTGCAAAGTCATTGTGTCCCATGTGGGTGAGGGCAAAGACGCGCACGCCGGCTTCGTAGAATTCGTCTAACCCGGACACGGTTGCGCCGAGAATTCTGGCATTCTGGAATCCAAGTATGAGCGCGCCCTTGCCTTGCGCATGGGCCGTAACCAAGTCTTCCGCGGTCTTTGCCAAGGCAAGATTGTTAGCCGGATCCTTGGTCAACGCGAGCACGGCAGCGAGCTTTTCATCGGCAAGCGCTCGGGCCTCGGCATAACCGCTGGTTGTTCTAGGACCAGGGCCGACGGCAATCGCCATGACCACGGCGTCGACCCCGCCAATCTTCATTTTTTCGGGCGAGACGTTCGACAACCCATCGGGGCCGGCATACCGAGATGCCTTCCCCGGGATTTCAATATCAGCGTGGGCATCCAGAACCAACGCTGTTTCATGAATGCGCCTGGCATTGGCATTTTGTTCTAATGCATTCGGCGCGACGGTCAAAGGGTTCTGCGCCGGCATCACATCGGTCGTTACCGTCTGCTCTTCAGCCGCGGGAGAACAAGCCGTCAACCACACACTAGCTAGTACTAGCAGGATGATAAATTTAATTTGGATCATGGGGTCATTCTTTAAACATTCATTTTAATATTACACGAATCTTGCACCGTCACCGCACGCGTCATTCCTCACGGCATGTTACCTGCAGCTCTAGGTCAAAGGGACCGCCTCGATCTAAAAGCTGAGAGCATGGTCCTCGATGGTGGATGGAATTTGTACCGTGTTTTTATCTCGCGGCTAACGCCTGCAGCGGCGTGGGCGAAGGCAGCAAGGCAACCGTTGAAAATACGCGTTATTGACGATTTAACAGGCTGGACCCGTCGGTCCCACAATCAGAGTGGTCTCTGGCGGAAATGGGCTGTTATAGTAAAGCCCGAATTTAAAATCTCTGGAGACACCCCTTGGCTCAAACAGAAACCGCCCACGCGACCAATTTTTTTCTGGATGGCAACTTTGCGCCCGTTTCAGACGAACGCGATGCCCAAGACATGCCGGTTTTGGGTGAGATACCCAAAGATTTAGTCGGCCATTTCTTGCGGGTTGGGCCGAATCCCGCGCACATCTTTAATGAAGCGGCTTATCACACCTTTGACGGTGACGGCATGATTCATGCGATGACGTTTAGCGAAGGCAGTGCCCATTACCGAAACCGGTTTGTTCAAACCGAGGGCTTTAAGCTTGAACAAGCCCATGGCGGCTGGTTGTACAAGGGCATGAACTCAATGATGGACCCAACCCCGTCTGAGCTCCCCAGTGGCGCGCCAAAGAATAAGAACCTTGCCAACACGGCCTTTGCCTATCACAACAAGACGCTCTACGCGCTGCATGAACCATCCCAGCCCACCATTATTGACTTGCCTGAACTAACCACCCAAGGCGCAACGAATTTTGAAGACAAACTAAAGCACCCCTTCACCGCGCACCCTAAAGTCGATCATACGAGCGGGGAAATGATGACCTTTGGCTATGCGTTTCAGGCGCCCTTTGTCACCTACTCCGTGATCAACGCCTCGGGAGAACTCATTCACTCAACCCCCATCACCATTTCAAAGCCGGTATTCATGCACGACTTTGCGGTCACGGAGAAATACTCCCTGTTTTTAGACTTTCCAATCACGCTGGATATCGAACGTGCAATTGCGGGCGGCCCGGCACTGGGGTTTGAGCCGGAGCATGGATCTCGAATAGGCGTCATACCGCGTTTTGGTCGTGATCAAGACGTCCGCTGGTTTGACGTCGCAACCGGCTCGGTTGTGCACACCGCGAATGCCTGGGATGACGGTGATAACGTTGTATTGCAAGCATCCCGTTCAAAAACCTCAGACATTGCCGGCGCTGGCCTAAACGCTGAAAACCTTGAAGAGACGCAAGGCCAGTTGTACGAATGGCGCATCAACTTAACCACTGGCGTTGTAACAGAGCGCACCCTTAGCGCCGTTTATTGTGACTTTACGCGGGTGAATGACTTGCATGCTTGCCATCCAACGCGCTTCGTTTACGCTGCTGCCTTTAACCCCGAGCGCCCCTTCAGCTTTGATGGCATCATGAAGTTCGATAATGAAACCGAAACCACGACGACTTTTTATTACGGCGCAAACCGATTCGGTGGTGAAGCGGTCTTTGCACCCAAGGTGGGCGCCACAACAGAGGATGACGGTTACCTCGTTTGCTTCGTGCAAGATGAAGCGGCGCAACAAAGCGAATGCTTGATTTTGGACGCCCAAGACTTAGCAGCAGGGCCGGTTGCCACAATTATGGTGCCCTATCGGGTCCCCTACGGCTTCCATGCAACTTGGGTTGGCGATCTTTAAGGACATCGATCATGCCGCATGCGGCAGCTCTGGGCGCGCCGCTGAAGCTCGCAGCTTCGCCCGGATGAGCCCGAGTGCTTTTGTTGCAATTCTTGGTTATGAGCTCGGCTTTTGAGCATTGCGGCACAGACCCTTGTTAGACGGCGCATCCAAAATCAAGTTTGCACGCGTTTTAGTGATCTAGACCATTCGGTTGCCGAGCCTATTCCGTCGCAATGGAAACAAAATGAGTTGTTCTAAACCGATCATGGTTCATTTTTTTCGAACAAACCCACAGCAATGCAAGCCAAGCCCCATTCTAACGGCAGCGAGTAGTTCTATGTTCAAGGCTGATCGAATCAAAGTTACAGAGCCGCGCTCGGATACAATGCCCTCATGCTAACAAGACTCATCGCCGCCTTTACGTTTCGAGATTACCGGATCCTTTGGGCCATGCTAATTATCGGCTCAATTGCCTTCTGGATGCGGATCCTAGGAACAGCCCAGTGGCTGCTAGAGGAAACTGGTTCGGCATACATGGTCGGGCTAATTGGGGTTGTCCAACTCATTGTGCAACTGCCGATCACCCTGTGGGCGGGGACCTTGGCTGACCGGGTCGATCGTAAACGTCTGATGTCACTGGCACACGGCGCTACCGGCGTCTCGCTGTTAACGCTGGGCGTACTGAGCAGCACCAATGCGCTGACACCGGCACTAGTTTACGTGGGCATTGCAATCACAGCCGGGACCCATATGCTCGCAAGTCCAGCCCGCGGCGCCCTGCTCGCTGCAGTGGTCCCGGAAGGCAAGCTGATGCTTGCCTCCTCGACGGACACCGCCTCCGCAAACGCCGCCGCCATTGTAGGCCCACTCTTGTTTGCCGGCATCGTCCTGACAGCAGATCTGACAACAGTCTTCTTAACCGCGGGTTGTCTTGCGCTGATCAATGCAATCTTGCCCATGGTGCTACACGTCAATGGCCATGTTGCGGGCAAGCAGGGCCAGGCAGACGATAAGCCATCCCAAATCCAGCAAACTCGCGCTGGACTCCGGTACGTTGCCGCGCACCCCATTTTGCCGGGTCTCTTTCTCTTGGATGTTGGCATCACAACCGCCTCTTTTTATCGAGAGGTACTACCCGTCATTGCATTGGGTTTGTTCGCCGGCGGCGCCAGTGCAACCGGCATGCTCGGTGCGGCTAATTCTGCAGGGGCAATCGTTGGGTCCTTCATCGCGCTTGCGCTTGCTGGGGTTAGGGCAAAAGGCATGCTCGTGCTCTACGCCTCCTTTGCCTATGGCGTCATCCTGTTTGGTTTTGGTATCGCGACAACGCTCTTGGGCGGGATGTTGATGATTGCGCTGCTCGGCGCCGCGGATGCCGTAACCGTCGCCGTGCGTCAAACGACCGTCTTACTGACGACCCCGGATGAGATGCGCGGCCGGGCCTACGCGCTGATGATCCTGGCGGCACAAACCGCGAACAACATCGGAACGATTTGGGTCGGTTTTTGGGCCGGTGCCATCGGCGCTGGTAACACCATGGTCATGGGCGGCATCATCTCGATTACGGCGACCGCTGTCATCTGGTATGTCTGGAAACCCATCGGCAGATACCGTTCAGCGGCATAAGAAACACCTCTGGCGCGTC
>JABGTE010000134.1 GCA_018647445.1 Gammaproteobacteria bacterium | reverse complement strand
TAGCGAAGGAACCTGCTACAAGCAATGAAAAACAACCGCTTAACAACGTGATTGTACATGGCGCGTTGGATTTGAGCCCTGGCGCGACAAGGTTCACCACCGAACTCTCGAACCCATCCGGGGTTGTTTTGGAGACGCAATCTTTGGCAGCGACAGTTGACGCTGAAATAGGCGCCTTACCAGAAGCGACGAAAACTGCGGCAGACAAGTCCGGTATCCTAGCGCCGATTGTAGCGTCTGCCGAGCCAGCTGCTGTAGAAGTAATCAAAGCGGTCAGTACACTTATGGAACCGCCGCAGGCTGCACTCTCTGCAGCAATTGAAGCCCCACAGGTCGACATTGAAATCGCAACCTCCGAATTAGCATTGGCCAGTGTAAAGACCGTTTCTGCACCGACTTTTTTAGAAGCGACTGTAGCGCCTGCATCCATTGAGGCGGCTCAGGCAATCTTGGCTGATTATCAATTAAAGAACACTGTAGCTACGGCCCCGGTTGAAATGCTTGAGCGCGCGTCAGCCCTTGCTGCCAACGTTAACAAGCCATCGGTTATGGAAGTGACGACCGCCTATAATGAAGCGCCGGCAGCCGTTACTGAAGTGCCCACAGCTGTTGATGAAGTGCCAGCCGACGTTGATGCAGAGCTGCTAGCGGTTGACGAAGAGCCAACGGCCGTTAATGCAGTGCTGGCAGCCGTTACTGAAGTGCCCACAGCTGTTGACGAAGTATCCATACCTTTCGTGGTCAGCGCTGTTGAGACGCCTGCTATCGAAAGTGGCGCTGCTGCCCTCGAACTGGTCGTTACCGCCGTTGCGCCTGCAGTTAAACCAGCTTCGCCAACCATCTTGACCGTTCCTGCAATCGCTGAGAACGCTCAGCCAATCTTGGCGAATACCCAAGTTGAAGCCTCAAAACCAACGATTGAGGGCCTTGCGGCTCAGTCTGTCATAGCCACTGATCTCGCGAATGTCGCAACGATTGCAACGGAAATTGTGATCCCGGCAACCGCACCCTTCCCCGCTGGGACGACATTGGCTGAGGTCTATGCGGACCATGTAAATCGCTCTGAACAATTACCGATCACGCTGCAAACCTTAGGGCCAAAAGGCGCAGTTCCAATGCCGGCAGTCGCGTCTGCTGCACCTGATCGGCGCATCGGCACGCAGCCAACACCAGTACAACTCGATCGCGCAACCAAGCAGCCTAAAACTCAAATCACGCGTTTAACTCAAGCTGCACCATTGGCAGACGCTGTTGCGTCAGCCTCTAAACTGGATTCGGTTTCTGCGAGCTCATCTGGTTTAGATTATGCGTCGATGGATAGCCCCGCAACGTCTGGCGATGGAACTTATGATTACTTCATGGACCTTCCTTCAGATGATTTTGCGATTCAGCTCAAGGCGGAAAAAAATCTTGCCGCGATTCGGACATTTGCCACAACGGTCAACCTTGAAGATCCGCTTGTGCTGAAAACGCAGTTAATGAAACGCCCGCTTTATGTTCTAGTCTTGGATACGTTCAACGACATCCAGCTGGCCAGTGATGCAAAACAAGCCTGGATGCTGCAATACGATAACGGCATTGAACCTTGGATTCGAACGGTTGGATCGTTGCAAAAAGCAATACAACCGATCGGCCCTATGGATTGATCCTTGTCGCAATCTGCTAAACACTTACCCGGAGTCGATCAGTTATTACGCTCGGCGGCGGGTCGCAATCTAATCGATGAGTTTGGTCGTACTCGTGTCGCTCGGGTCATCGCCGAGACGCTTTCAACGGCGAGACGCGATATCGCAACGCCTGAACACGAATTGCCGTCGGATGACGCGTTACTTGCCAATGTCAGATCAGCGCTTAGCACTACCAACCCAACTTTAAAGACGGTGCTAAACCTAACCGGAACGATTCTTCACACTAACCTAGGCCGTGCCAGCTTACCGCAGGTAGCACTCGATGCGGTGCAACGCGTCGCAGGCAGCCCAAGTAACCTAGAGTTCGATTTGGAAACCGGAAAGCGCGGCGATCGAGACCAACCCCTTGAGCACCTTTTGAAGGAAATAACCGGCGCGGAAGCGGCAACCGTTGTGAACAATAATGCAGCAGCGGTTATGTTGGTTCTCAACACCTTCGCCCTGGGTCAGGACGTCCCTGTGTCGCGAGGCGAACTGGTTGAAATTGGCGGCTCCTTTCGTGTGCCGGAGATTATGACGCGCTCAGGATGTCGTCTAGTCGAAGTGGGGGCTACCAATCGAACACGCCTGTCGGACTTCAAGTCGGCGATAACCGATCAGACTGCAATGCTGATGAAAGTCCATACGAGCAATTATCAAATTCAAGGGTTTACCGAAAGCGTCGCCGAAAGTGACTTGGCTGCCCTTGCTCACGAATTTGATCTGCCCTTTATGACAGACCTTGGCAGCGGGACCTTGGTAAATCTTAGCCAATACGGTTTGCCGCCAGAGCCAACAGTGCAAGAAGCAGTTCAAAGTGGCGCCGACATTGTTACCTTTAGCGGCGATAAACTATTGGGTGGCCCTCAAGCTGGATTAATAGTCGGTACGGCTAAGGCCATCGCTCTGATCAAACAAAACCCCATGAAGCGAGCGCTTCGGGTCGATAAGATGACCTTGGCCGCCTTGATCGCCGTTTTAAAACTGTATCTAACCCCAGAAAGCTTAGTAGAACATCTACCCACCTTGCGGGACCTAGCCAGGTCCGAAGCGGAGATAAAACAGTTTGGCGAGACGCTGCTGCCAACCGTTACAGCGCACTTAGGAAACGATTTTGATGCCGCTCTGGTCAGCGCTAAAAGCCAGATAGGCAGCGGCGCCCTACCCATTGACTTGTTGCCTAGCTGGGCGATCGCAATCAGCGCCCAGCGTACGACACACC
This sequence comes from Gammaproteobacteria bacterium, assembly GCA_018647445.1. Taxonomy (GTDB): domain Bacteria; phylum Pseudomonadota; class Gammaproteobacteria; order Pseudomonadales; family Azotimanducaceae; genus UBA9926. The sequence goes on along the minus strand of JABGTE010000134.1, from coordinate 5,941 downwards.
CCAACGAAGCGATTATGAGTCTCGCCGCGCGCCTTCGACAGGTCGACATACCAATTTTAGGTCGCATAACCGGTTCTAGGTTGTTGCTGGACCTTCGCACCCTGTATCAACCAGAACCGCTTCTGGCTGGGCTCAAAGCGGTTATAGCTGGATGATAGTTGCAACCGCCGGTCACGTTGATCACGGGAAAACCAGTCTCGTTGAAATGCTAACGGGCATCCAAACCGATCAACTTCAAGAAGAACAAGATCGCGGGCTCACGATAGATTTAGGGTTTGCCTATTCGCAAATAGACGATCTGTCGGTCGGTTTTGTAGATGTTCCTGGTCATATTAAATTTATTAACAATATGTTGGCGGGGGTTGGTGCGGTGGACCTAGCTCTGCTGGTGGTTGCCGCCGACGATGGCATGATGCCCCAAACACTCGAGCACCTGGCCATTCTCGAAGCCCTAAGGGTCCCTGCCCTGCTGGTTGCTATGACGAAAGTTGATCGGGTTGAACCCGCGCGTTGTCTCGAGGTCGAGTCTGCAATTGTCCAGCAACTGCGCGGGACGTCGTTCGAGCAAAGCCAGGTGATTCCCTGTTCAAACGTTAGCCGAATCGGTGAAACCGAATTGATCTCAGCCCTAAAGGCCTATGCGCAAAGGATGCAGCATCGGTCTGATGCTGGTCATTTTCGGATGGCGATTGATAGAAGCTTCTCTATAAAAGGGGCCGGCACTGTGGTCACTGGCGCCATCCTCACTGGCAAGCTTGGTTTATCCGACACGTTATCTGCTCCCAACCAGTCGCAATCATTCAAGGTTCGAGGGTTGCATCGGCAGAACGTTGTAAGTTCATCGGCCAGCGCCGGTGACCGTGCAGCCTTGAATTTGACCGGTCAACAAGCCGCCTTAAATGAACTGGCGCGAGGAGACTGGTTAACGGCCAACCCAAGAATGACCGCGCAGCGTCATTGCGACATTGTGCTGCAGACTTTACCCGCGGAAAACAAGTCCATCCGTCATTGGACCTCGGTTCATGTGCACCATGCGGCACAACACACCCTAGGGCACCTTGCGACCTTGGACGGGTCTGAAATCAAGCCTGGGGCGTCGGGTATTGTGCAATTGGTGACGAGCGCGCCGCTCTCCCTGTGTTACGGCGACCGGCTCATCTTTCGAGATCAAGGTGCGACCCGAACCATTGCCAGCGGTTTTGTGCTCAACCCACTCGCGCAAAGCCGCGGCCGCGCAAAACCCGAACGCGTTGCGCTTTTAGCCAACCTTTCCGAGGCAACCAGCGATGCCGACTATCTGTTGCGACTCGTTGGCGGTACCAGTCACGGCATTGCAGTTGAAACCGTTGAACGCATTCTAAATTGGAAGCCTGAGCGCATCACTGCTTTTTTGAAGGAACATTCTTCGTTCGGTGATGTAAATGGCATTTTGGTCTCCCGGGAAGACTTTTCGGATGCGAAAAGCAAATTGGTTACAGCACTTGAAGACTGGCATCAAAAAAATCCTACGCTTCAGGGGATGGATCATCCGAAACTCCTAGCGTTGATACCCAAAGCCTGTCTCTATCGTGAAGCCGTTATTGCACAGCTCAAAGTAGAAGGCGTGATATTACAATCAGGGTCACTATTGCATCGACCCGGGGCGCAGGCAACCTTACCTGAGCAAACCCGAAGACTTTTAGAGCAGGTCATCCCTCTTATTTCTGAGAATCCGAAACAACCGCCCGTACTGCATGACCTCGCAGCAAAGCTTAATGTCGATCCCAAACAGTTGAATCAGCATTTGCAGGCCTGTGCTAAGGCGGGCTTATTGGTGCATCCGGTTAAAAACCGATTTTTTGAGCCAAAAACCATCGCGGACTTAATTGCGTTAACGCAATCGGTAGCCAGCGGCAGCCCGTTTACGGTCCAACAATATCGTGATGCTTCAGGGATGGGCCGAAACCTCTGCATCGAACTGCTAGAGTATTTTGATCAGAAAGGCCTTACCCGGCGGGACGGTAACCTACGCCATCCAAGGCGGTAGGTGCGGCTGGCGGGCCTTATTCGGCACGGAGAATATGGACGTATTTGATCAGGGTGTTTTTGCCGCGGTGGAGATGCTATAAAGTTCGTTAAGTTGATAATTTTAATCTGCTTTTGAACCACTCTAGGCAATCGGTTGAAACGATTGAAACGATTGAAACGATTTGCGACTGGTCCAGTAACGACCGTACACAGCCTTCGCGTGACGACTAAGGTCGAATAAAGGTGCTCGCGTTATGACACATTACTTATCTTCCATGTTTCTCGTGACCCTCCTCACTGTGTGTTGGTCTGCTGTTGCGGAAAATACTGATTCCGTAATGGCTTCATCGGCGTTACCTGAGCCTGTGGCGAAGGTCTTAGAGGATGCTGCCAGGCTTCAAAACCAAAATCAGACTCGAGGCGCTATCAAACTGCTGCAAACTGAACGTAATAATTTTGACGACCACCCGCGGTTGGTAGAACTAGAGGTTCAATTATTGCTTGGAAGCGATCGGCTGAGTGAAGCTCGAAACCTAATCGATGGGTTAGCTAAGACTCGGTCAGATGTGGCTGGGTTAGGTGTGCAAGTTCAGCGCGCGTTTAGGCGCATCGTCAGCAGTGAAAAACGGGCCATTATTTTCGTCCAAAAAAGGATCGAGCTGCAAGATTTCGAAACGGCGATTGCGGTTACCGACCTAGCGCTTTTGGCGTTCCCTGACCGACAAGCGGATTTTTATACGCTCAAGGGAGAAGCGCTTTATAAAATGAATGCGCTACAGGCGGCGGAATCTGAATTTATGCGAGCACTTCAGATCGATCCGCTGAACCCCGTTGCAAAATCCTATGTAACCGAAATCAGAACGACCCTTGAGGCACAAACCAGTACAGCGCTCGCTGAGTGGATTCGCATTGCCAAAGATAAAGTGGGTGACTTCATTGTGACGTTCTTAGCGCTCTTCACTGCATTTTTGATGAACTCGCTCTTATCGCCCCTAAGTATGCGGCTTCGACTACTCCGCGCTCGGCGTGCCTTCGACGCGGGCAATTATGATGATTTTGCCGATGCGGTTGAACGCTTGTTAGACCAAGAAGATTTTAAACCGTTACGGCACAACTTCAGGCTGTTATTACGAAAACGGCCCTATGAAGATGTTAAAGCCATTTTCGAGGCTCATGTCATGACCGAGGAACGTCTGCCCACCCTTTTGAGAATACTGCGCCGAGAGCACGACAGGATGTTGGCGGGTGTGTAATGCAACCTGCAAAGGGCCTGCGCGATGAAGCCAGTGCTCGCCAGAACGGCTCAATTTCATGTAACGCGGTCATTGGCCCCCCCAGTATGAGCCTGGCTGACGATCCCCCCAAGCAAAAGTCTAATGAGCCGATGAGGGTCAAGTCGGTTGATTACGAAGTGCCCAATCGGTTTACCGTACTTGGTCCGCTCAAAATGCTGGTAAACCCAGTAGCGCAGTTGACCAGCACAGTCATGGATTTGATTGGCCTGATTTCTGTAGCGCTTGCCGCCAGCAAATTGTTATTTGTAAAAAAACGTCGTGGTATCTTTATGGCGTTGTTTTACCGCCAGATCTACAATACTGGCGTTCGGGCGCTCTACATCAATGGCGCTATCGGGGTTTTGGTCGGCACCCTTCTCATTTCGAGATTATTTGATTACATTCCCAATCAGGTCATGGAAGACCAATTTGGCTATTTGTTTATGGTGATCGTATTCCGAGAGCTAGGGCCGTTGATCTCAGGGGTGATCTTGATCGCGCGTTCCGCGACCGCGATCACCGCGGAAATTGGCTATCTTAGGTTGCGTCGTGAGTTTCAGGTGCTGAATGGGTTGGGCATCAGTCCGGTATTTTTGTTTTTACTCCCCGTTTTTTTCGCCTTCCCGCTCTCCTTGCTTCTAATGTTCATCTATTTTGATCTCGTAGTTTTTCTTTCGAGCTACGCCGTGATTTGGCTGTCAAACCCAAACGCAGATTTTTTCGCCTTGCTATCAGCCATCCTGAGTCAAATCAGTCTCAATGAAATCGCGATCAACGGCTTAAAAGCAGTGCTTGGCGGTATGATGATTGGGGTCATTTCAATCCATTTTGGCGCAAAAGTGGAAAGCAGTTTTACCGAGGTATCAGATGCCATATCGAACTCGACCACAACGCAGCTCATGGTATTCTTCGTGATCAATATCCTATTATCTGTTTTGGCCTACACCCAATGACCGGCACGTTGATTCTTGAGAACCTCCACATCGAATACCCAGAGGTCTTACTCTTCGATCGACTCAACCTTCAGTTTCCTGCTGGCAGTTTGATCGGGATTGAAACCGACGTCTTGGATGGTGCGACATCTTTGTTAAAAGGTATTGGCGGGATGCTTTCTGACATTGACGGCCGTTCGATTCTGAACGGTCACGATATCTTAACGATGCCGGCGAGCGAACGCGCGCGCAAGGTTGGCTTTGTGTATGAAGATGAAGGTTTAATAAGTCTTTATGATGTGTTTCAAAATATTGCGTTACCCCTCGAATTCCACACCGATTTAACCTTTGCCCAGACTCAGTCATTGATTGATGCAACCATTGAGGCGCTCAATGTGCCTAGCACGCTTGTTTGGATGCAGCCCCATGAACTTAATGATGTCCAAACCCGGTTGGTTAATCTAGCGCGCGCGCTGGTGATGTCGCCTGAGTTGTTATTGATCGACGAACTCGAGGGCGGCATGCCTGACGACATGATTGACAGCACCATGCAGTTGCTAAAAGGCAAAGCGCGGAAGGATAATATGACGGTCTTGCTAACGTCTTCAAATGAACATGTTTTACGTGAGGTGGATCAAGTGTTAAAAATAAAGTCGAATCAATTGGTTGAGAGCTCAGTTTGACTGCTTCTGCCTACCGCCCCTTTGCTGTAAGCAACAAAGACCGAATAGTTGGCTTGTTTGTTATTGGCTCGCTGTTCATTTTTTTACTGGGATTCATCATTCCAATGGTGCGCGATCTCGCCGATGAAGACACCCTTAATTTCTACACTCGCCTGGATCAAACTTATGGGATCTCTCCCAATGCCATCGTTTCGCTTAAGGGAGTAAACGTAGGATCTGTACAGAGCGTGGTTCTGAGCAACGATGGCTCGGTGCGAGTTGCGTTCGCTTTGTCCGACAGCTACGCACAGTTTTACACATCAGATCTGAAACTGGTGATCGACAGTGAGATTGGCGTGAATTCTATTTTGAATGGCAGCGGCCTGCTGCTACAACCAGGCGCATCAACCGGCCGGCCTCTCATTGATGGGGCTTACATAGAAGCGGAACCACCCCAAGGCCTGGCCTCTTTGCTTGAAACACTTGATCTCGAGCAGTTAACCCAGCAAATCACCACAATTGTCACGTCGGTTGAGTCTATAGCGGGTGGCTTGGCTAATAACCAAGAAACCTTGTACAGCACGATGGATAACCTTGCAGATGTGACTGCTGAGTTAAAACGCGTTTCTCAAGACCTGCCGGCCGTGTTTACGTCGGTCAGCCAAAGTTTGGCGCAGTTAGATCGCACCATTAGCCGCGTCGATAATGTTGTGGCCGGCTCGAGTGATGATATCGCCACCGCCATTGCCAACGCTGCGTTGCTAACGGATCAGGCAACACAAACCTTAAAACAAACAGACGTTCTCCTGCAGTCGGGTGAGCCGGCTATAGAACAACTGCCCGAATTGATGAAAACAACTGATGCAACTCTGAAGAGCCTGGATACGTTGTCCCAAACTCTAAACCGATCTTGGTTATTTGGTGGACGTAAAAAAACACAACCCCCTGAATCCGAGTAATCGAATAATAACGATTAGGAGCAGCTGCATATGATACCCGAACGTTTCAGACTATTTTTGGGCCGCACGCGACCATTAGCGTTCTTAACCCTTGCGATTGGTGCCTT
>JABGTE010000273.1 GCA_018647445.1 Gammaproteobacteria bacterium | reverse complement strand
GTTCGCTCAATTTGAGCAGTTTTAGGGCGTAGGCGATGATGAGGAACGGCTGAAAGGTTTCGGCGTTAAAATTGGGTTGGTCCGTATGAATTTGCAGGCCATGGCAAAGCTTTCCTTGGTGTTTTTGAAAGGTTGGCTCGAAATAGCAGGGGCGAAGCACGGCGCCAGCCAGCGCCTCGGGCAGGCTTGATTCTAATTCAGCCTTGATGTGTTGCGCTGGAAAACCCGGGCCGCCAATGACTTCCAGGGGAAAAGTGGTCCCTCGGCCCTCAGATAGGGTGGTGCCTTCGAGCAGCACTGTGCCCGAAAACGATCTGGCCATGTTAAGACTGCTGGCGTTCGGGCTGGGATTCACCCAAGACAGTTCGCTTGGCCAGCCAAAGCTCGGTCGCCCGCTAGGCGAATAGTGCATCATTTCAATCAAAGTAAGATTTGCGGGCTGTGGTAGTTGGGCATTCATCCAAAGTGCCAGCTCGCCAATGGTTAATCCATATCGGCACGGAAGGGCCGCGGCCCCGACGAAACTTTCTTGACCGGCCTCCAGCCGAAGTCCATCAATGCCCCTGCCAGCAGGGTTCGGACGGTCGAGTACCCATATTTCAAGTTCGGTCGAGGCGGCCGCGGTTAAAAAATATTGTAGGGTCGTGATGTAGGTGTAAATGCGGCAACCAAGATCCTGCAGGTCGAACAAAATGATATCCAGGCCGGCCAATCGTTCGGGCGTGGGGCTCCTATGATGGCCATATAAGCTATAGACCGGAATACCATGGGTTGGGTCTAGGTAATCATCGGACTCAATCATATTGTCTTGCTTGTCGCCTCGCACGCCATGCTGCGGTCCAAAAACGCATTTGGGATAAATTCCTGCGCAGACAAGGGCATCTAGCGCATGGTTTAGGCCTTGAGTCACGGACGCAGGGTGCGCGACCAAGCCGACACGAGCGTTTTTTAGCATCGCCAGGCGGGCTGAATCGGTTAACAATCGCTCAAGGCCAAATTGAAAGGTCATTGAAGTTTCCATGGTATGTGATGGTCCCGATGGTGAAAGTCTGGCGTTGTGCCATGACGGATTGAAAAATAGTTCAGATCGTTTGCCGTCTCGATGATGGCAGCGGCCCCAAGACTTAAAGCAGAACCCGAAGACCGAAGGGGTGGCTTGGTTAAAATCTGAGCCTCAAGTTGATAATCCAGGCCACGACAAACAGCACTGAATTCCGTTACCGCGCAGCGATCGGATTCTTTTTGATTCTGTCGATAATCATTGAACCCAAAGCAATTCCAGTTGCCATTCGGTGCCAGGTTCAACTCCCAATAGGCGGCGGATCCCGGCTCGCCAAGGAAGAGTTCAAAGCAGTTGTGTTGCCAGAGTCCAAATTCACGTTGGCCAACTTGCGTGACGTCTTCAAGCTCTGAGGCGATCGAGCCCTTCAACTGAACCGTCAGTCGCAGCGTGGTACTGGACTCATACGCAAGGGTATAGCGCAGCGCTTCTACTGCTAAGCAGGGTAAAAACGGAACAAGATCGATGCGCATACGTCTATCAAGTAACCTAGTTGCGACAGGCTAGTGTATCCTAGCAACATCAAGAATTTGAAAGGAATATTGGTCATGACCGCATATGACTATGACTTATTTGTCATTGGTGTTGGGTCCGGTGGCGTGCGCGCGGCGAGAATGAGCGCGCAGTACGGTGCGCGCGTGGCAACCGCTGAAGAAAAATTCATGGGGGGCACTTGCGTAAACGTTGGCTGCATTCCGAAAAAGCTCTTTGTTTATGCGTCCCATTACCATGAGGATTTCAATGAATCCGCCGGCTACGGCTGGCTGTCCGAGCCCGCGCGTTTCAATTGGCAAACCCTGGTTGGGAACAAAGATCAGGAAATTGCGCGATTAAACGGTATTTATGAGGGGTTACTGGACCAGGCGGGTGTCACCCATTTTGCCGGCCGGGCCAGAATACGTGACGCCCACACCATCGACATTGATGGCAAAATTGTCACCACCGATAAAATCCTGATTGCGACCGGTGGCTGGCCCACGAAACAAGATATTCCGGGTGCGGAACACGTTATAACGTCCAATGAGGTGTTTTATTTAGAGCACCTGCCCAAGCGAGCCCTGGTTTTGGGTGGCGGATACATTGCCGTCGAGTTTGCAGGCATCTTTGCGGGCCTTGGTGTCAGCACCGAGTTGGCTTATCGAGGACCGCTGTTTTTAAGGGGGTTCGATGAGGATGTTCGCATCATGGTCAAAGACGAGCTTGTAAAAAAACAGATTGATTTGCAGTTTAACGCGACGCTTGCGTCGGTCACGCGCAATGCCGACGGCACGTTACTTGCGACCTTCACCGACGGCCGTATCTTGGAAACTGACCTCATTTTAACCGCGACGGGTCGCAAACCAGCGGTCGATGATTTGGGGCTTGATACGGTGAATGTGGCGCAGCGGGAGAATGGCGCGATCATTGTCGATGAGTTCTATCAAACCAGTGAAGCCAATATTTTCGCCTTGGGTGATGTGACGGATCGAATCCAACTCACACCCGTCGCGATTCATGAAGCAATGTGCTTTGCCAGCACCCAATTTGCGGGCCAAAGCAAGGTCATGGATTATTCAGGGATTGCAACGGCCGTATTCTGTCAGCCCAACATAGCAACGGTGGGGTTGACCGAAGCCGAGGCGCGGGATCAATTCGATGCGATTGAGGTTTTTCGATCAGAGTTCCGGCCGCTGAAACACACGTTAACCGGTAGTGCTGAGAGGAGCCTGATGAAAATGATTGTTGAGGTCGCAACGGATCGAGTGCTCGGTATCCACATGGTGGGCGCCGAAGCCGGCGAGATTATCCAAGGACTTGCGGTAGCGATGAAGGCCGGCGCGACAAAAGCGGTGTTTGATCAAACCGTTGGGATTCATCCAACGGCAGCAGAAGAATTCGTCACCATGAGATCGCCCGTGGCATGACGTCGGTGGCAGCAGGGGTTGATGGCTGTAAGGGCGGCTGGGTCGTTGTTCAGCGGCGGGCGGGTGAGGTTACGGCAACGGTTGTTGAAACCTTTGATGCGGTGGTGCTATCGGTCTCGAGCGGGCCGCTGTTTGTGGACATGCCGATTGGGCTTCCGGAGTCTGACGATCGACAAGTCGAGCGCCT
>JABGTE010000204.1 GCA_018647445.1 Gammaproteobacteria bacterium | reverse complement strand
CCAGTAGCGCAAAGTCGATATCGCCGCCCTGGGTGCCCATTTTTTTGGAATCGGTTTGCAGCGCAGTGACCTGATCTTCAAAAATTAGCTGTGCTTCAAACAGCATCCGCCCAATCAATGTGCTTTTGCCATCATCTACCGAGCCGCAGGTGATAAAACGCAGCAAATCGAGCTGTGACTGCGCTGCGAGGTACGCATCGATTTTCGCTTGGGACTGCTCGAGGCTGTCTGTAGTTAAAAGCGCCTTCATTAGAAATACCCCTCTTGCTTCTTCTTCTCCATCGAGGCGCCGCCGTCAGAGTCGATGGCCCGCCCTTGCCGTTCACTGGTTCGGCTTTGAAGCAACTCGAGCACGATTTGAGAGAGGTCGGTTGCAGAGGACTCAACGGCGCCCGTTAGCGGATAACAGCCTAGGGTGCGGAACCGGACTTGTTTGATTTGAATCTGCTCACCAGGCAAGGGCTGGATGCGGTCGTCGTCGATCATGATTAATGTGCCGTTGCGTTCAAGCACAGGCCGCTCAGCGGCAAAATAAAGCGGCACAATCGGAATGTTCTCGCGGTAGATGTACTGCCAAATATCAAGCTCGGTCCAATTAGATAATGGAAAAACGCGCACGCTCTCGCCAGGCGCCTTTCGGCAGTTGTATAAGTTCCACAGCTCAGGGCGTTGGTTTTTAGGATCCCAGCGATGACTGCTGCTCCGAAACGAAAAGATACGTTCTTTTGCTCGGCTTTTTTCTTCATCGCGCCTTGCGCCGCCGAAGGCCACATCAAATTGGTGCAAGTCCAGCGCTTGTTTCAACCCTTGGGTCTTCATGACGTCGGTGTGCAAGGCGCTACCGTGATCGAACGGGTTGATGTTTTTCTCGATGCCTTCTGGATTGATGTGAATAATCAGCTCCATATTGGATTCTGCGGCCATTTTGTCTCGGAAGTCATACATCGCTCGAAACTTCCAGCGGGTATCCACATGCATCAGTGGAAAAGGCGGCGGGCTGGGATAAAAGGCCTTTCGGGCTAAGTGCAGCATGACCGAAGAATCTTTGCCAACGGAATACAGCATGACTGGGTTCTCGGCGTGCGCCATGACTTCTCGAATGATGTGTAGGCTTTCTGCTTCGAGGCGGTCTAAATGGGAAAGCTTTTCAGGTTGTGCCATAGAATTGTTTCGTTTTTTGGATTGTGTTTCGGCATCCCCGCTCACGGGGATCATTTCTGGGAACTGTGCGGTCATAATCTCGATGCTCGGATCTCTCAGATTTTCTGAGAGATCCGAGTTGAGTTGCCGGCAAATGCTAACCACTGGGCCAGCGGGAAAGAAGATGCTGGGCTTGCCCGCTGAGAGCGTTTTAAGTGCGTTATGGAGGGCCTTAGGGTCGTTACTCTCTAGATAGCACCAACGTTTAGCGCCCTTGCCGTCTTCGGCAACCACAACGTGTGCGGCCAACCGAGAGGCCGGGTGTTCATCGATCGGTAGTGGGTGCATTTTTAAAGACAGCACCGCTTTTCGCTTTTTACGAGCTTGCAAGGTTACGGCGTCTATAACGGTGATAAGGCCTGGCCGGCCAAACTCGTCAAGAAGGCTGCTCGAGATACTGCCGCCGGCGAGCCAAGTGGTCTCGGCGATACGGCGCTCTAGGGTGCGCTTATTCAAGGGCGTGCCGAGAGCCTCTATGGCTTCTTGAAGGTTGCTGGCTCGCCAAGCCAGGGCCTGGCTTGATGTGCGCAGGAGTTTGATGACGCAAGACTCGAAAGTTTGTTGATCCATTGATTGTCGCAAAATATAATTTCAGTGATTTAATCAAGATTAATATTTATTATTCAAACTTACAACCCAATAAAAACACGTGTATTGCATTTTGCGACAATATGATTTTGACGTTTTTAGCTTCCGATTGAATTGGACGGCTTCCGGTACCGGGGTCTGCTACAATTTAAATCTGCCAAACCAAGTACTACTATGTCTGAATTGCTCCGCACTGCTTTATGCCGCGACACGCCGATGATTGATGTTCGGGCGCCGGTTGAATTTGCTCAAACCGCCCTACCTGCCGCTCAGAACTTCCCCATTTTGAACGATGACGAGCGCGAGCAGGTTGGTATTTGTTACAAAAATGAAGGACAAGCCGCGGCGGCGGCGCTTGGGCATCAGCTGGTCTCAGGTGAAACTAAAGCTCGACGCCTTCAAGAGTGGGTCTCTTTCATAGAAAATCACCCAGATGCGCTGCTTTACTGCGCGCGGGGCGGTATGCGGTCAAAGCTAGCGACCCAATGGTTGAATGATGCCGGGTATTCGGTGACTCGGGTTGAAGGGGGGTATAAGCAGATTCGACAGCTCCTAGTCGAGCAATATCCGGTTGATCCTGGTCGGTTACTGATACTCGCGGGTTCCACCGGCGTTGGTAAGACCGAGGTCTTGGTTCAAGATCCAACTCATATTGATCTAGAAGGCCTTGCTAATCATAGAGGCTCGGCATTTGGGACTCGGGTGACGATGCAGCCTGCCCAAACCGTGTTTGAAAATGTGTTGGGCATCCAATTGTTGAAGTGGCAGTCCGCTGACTCGGATCCGCTTCTGTTAGAGGATGAAGGCAGGTTGATTGGCCGTTTACACCTGCCCCCTCCCTTACAGGCGGCTATGAAAGCGGCGTCCCTAGTGGTTTTACAAGCAAGCTTTGAGGCGCGTGCGCTCCGTATTCATCAAGATTATATTCTTGATAACTGGGGACGGTTCGAAGCAGTCTATAACGATGACGCTTTTGATAAATTTAGCGAATATCTACTGCAAGCTCTTAATAGTATTAAAAAAAGGTTGGGCGGTGTTGGCTTTGAGACCTGCCAAAATAAGCTTACCGATGCCTTAGCGTTACAATCCCACGGTGATACCAGCGGTCATCTCGGCTGGATTGATTACCTTTTGGCCAACTATTACGACCCCATGTATACCTATCAGTTGAATCAGAAAGCACAGCGCATTGTGTTTCGGGGCGATGCTTTAGAGGTTAGCGATTATCTTGCTGAGGTAAGGACGAAACTCGGGTCCTAATTCCGAT
>JABGTE010000201.1 GCA_018647445.1 Gammaproteobacteria bacterium | reverse complement strand
CCTAAAATCGATGTCGCGGTTATCAACGCTGCGCTCGTATTGCTGCTGAATCCTGATGCAACCGAAAGCAGCCCCCCTTCCAGTCGTAAAACACCGGTCGTCCCGGTCACAATCAGGGCATCGTTACTGCCACCAAAAGTCACGCCTACTTTGACGATGCTGTTCGGGTTGACCGTAAACGCACTACTGGTGTCAATAGTAAGCTGTCCAACAACTTCACTCAGCTGCGGCGCCTCTACACCATTCGTTGTGATGATTGTATCGCCGATCGCTAACGTGCCGCTGAGTTGCAAGGCCGCACCACTCGCTGAAGCATCAATAACTGAAGTTCCCCCATTACTGCCAACGACTAAATAGCCGGCAGCATCGATGACTAAGGTATCTGAATTACCGAGGGTTAACTTTCCACTGGAACCACTCAATTCGATAATGCCGCTAGAATGATGCTCAGCATTAATACTGGTTGCATCTAGGATCCAATGCCCACTCGAGTAAATGTTTCCGGTATTGATGAGCAATCCATCGATCTCTGCACTGCCCGATGCAGTCGAATCAATCGTTATGTGTCCAGAATTGGTCAGGGTGCCAGCAACAGCATCCGTCCCAATTTTGACAAGATGGGCCAGATTCTGGGTGATCTCTCCAATGGTCAAATATCCTTCGTTCACAAAATCAAGGCTCAATGCGACCGTTGTCGACTCAGCAACCGAGAATGGGTCGCGCCCAATAAAGAGGTGAGATTTGGCTTGATTCAGCACAACACCATTTGCGGTCACACTATTAAGCAGATAAAGGCCGCCAGTGCTGCCGCTCGGCGCATCCGGGTCAGAGACGTTATAAAGATCACCATCAATAACGCTCGTGCCCGACAAAATCAGCGTACCTGAATCGATATAGACATCAGGACCAACCGAATTGACTAAAATGACGTTTGTATCAACCGTCAAATTATTAAAGTGGATCGTTTCACTGTTCACCAACACCGCGGTTTCGGTCGTACCATTGGACAGTCTAATGCTATCGGCGGTGCTGCCCTGCAGGGTCAGTTTACCCGCCTTGTCATCAAAAAAATCAACGGTCCCCGTAAGCTCGAACTCCAAATGACCCGTCAGTTTCAGCTCGCCCGAGTCGCTATTCGAAACGAAGGTCCCCACGTCGTTATTATTCAAGGTGAGGGTTCCACCAAAAAAATTGTCAAATGACGAGGGGTTATCTTTTGCGACCGTTACAGTGATGTCGCTGGCGTCGTTTGGATCAAGGCGCGTGAGTTCCGCGGTATAGGTCCTAGTGCCATCTGGATTATCAACCACGTTGCCGTCTTGATCTAATTGGACGGCTACGGGATCGATGGTTGCGTTACTGCTCGCTGTAATATCCGCGTCCGTTAACTTGCTGCCATCAGAAACAATAAAATACACTGTGAAACGGTCAGTTGTTAAATCAACTGGCTGTACCTCAACTCGAACGCTCCGGGCAGAGACCTCAAAAACAGTCTCCTCAAGCTGGATCACGCCAGGCGCCGCCGCTGAGGCGCCACCAGACAGCGTTAACCCGTCGGTCGTTGAAAATCCTGCGCTGGCAAACAACGCCATCTCGCCTTGTCGAACATCCAAGGTATTGTCATTCAAAGCAATGACATTGCTACCATAGGTTGATGCCACCAAGCGTCCGGTGCTTTGCAAGGTGACGCCTGCGCCCGCTTGGAGCGAGAACGTTGAGGTTGATGTGCCATTATTATTGGTAAGCCGAAGATCAAAAACACCGTCATTCACGACATCCAAACCCAAGCTAAAGTCACCGTCTGCCTGCAATACTTTGATCAAACCGCTGTTTTCGACCCGTCCCGAACCTTGGAGGGAATGATCATAATAAAAAGCACTCCAAGTTTGCACGCCCCCGCGCTCCGTAAACAAATCCAAGTCCAAGGTGATTTGACCATCAACCAGCAACGAACCCGATTCACTCACCACAACTCGGCCAGCACTTGTATCGGACAAGGTAATGTTTGAGCCATAAAGACCCAAGGAGCCGTGAATCGTCAAGTCACTACCCAAGTTTAATTGGGTCGTATCGTCCGTCGTATAAGCAACGTAACCGACATCCAATGATGCGCCGCTGGCCACCGTCGAACGCCCGGCTAGATTCAACGTTGTGGTTTCTGCAATGCCATCGTCATCAGCCAATACCTTAAGCGCTCCGTAAGATATAAGAGTATTTGACGCGTCGCCTTCTAAGCTAATCGAGTTTACCGAAATCGTTTCACCGGCTTGAATCACGAGCCAATTGTGCGATATGCGGATGTCATCAGTCGCTCCGGGTATCGCGCCAAGGGACCAGCTTGCGGCAGTGGAAAAATCTGACGCGCCAGATACAGCCGAAGAACTAACCGCTTCCATGCCATCGGTAATAACAATATTCATCACTTGCTGACTGGCATTCGTTGGGTCAACACTCGTTGTCACCGATACGTCGTAGCCAGCCGAAAGGTCGGTTGTAATGGTTGAAAAAGTTGCGCCAATGGGGCTGTAGCCAATGGCGTCCGCTCTGTCTGAATTTGATAAATCCCCGAACAGGCTTAATCTGGCCTCGCCCGATACCAACAGGTTCATAACTGAGCTGTCATTAAAGTGTAGGGTTAGCTGTCCCAAATCGCTCGGCGCGGCATCGGTGCCACGAACGACCTGGTCACCGTCGACCTTTAACGCGGTCGTCCAGACGTTGTTATTGGCGCTAGAATTCTCTTCCAATTCCAGTACCAGTTCACTGGTTGGCGCCAGAATGAGATCGCCTTCGATCGTCACATCAGCGCCAGAAATGCTACCTGAACTGTTATTGGTACCATCAATAACCAACTTGCCTTCATTGAGCAGGTCACCATCAATAACGATCCAGCCCTCGCTAAAGCGCATGGTTCCTGAGGCCGCGTTGGTAATATCGCCGCCAAGATAAATCGATTCTGCGTAAATCGCCGTGGTGCTGAGTTCCTCTGCTCGAATCAGCAAATCACCTGAATTGCTTAGCCCAGCATCCAGCACCAACGCCGTATCGAAGACCTTGACATCACCAGAACTAATCGCGCCCGGATCGGTTGCCAGTTCAAACGAAAAACTATCCGCGTCTGTCACCGTGACGGCTGTGTAATAGGTATTTAGGCTGGGAAGCACACCCAACAGTGATACCACGTCACCTGTTTTCAACCCATGCGGAACGGTCGTGTTGAGCGTGACCACGCCATTGGCCCAAGCGCCATCTAAAACCGTTGCCGAGGAAGTGACAGAGGTCTCCATCGCAACTGAGGTGATCTCAATGGTGCCCTCATTCGTCACGGCGCCCGCAATCTGCAGATTAGCGCCAGCGGTATCACTGAGGATCTGTACTGATCCGCTGCTGACCAGGTTCACGCTGCCATTCAGCGCGCTACTACCACCGCTTACCACCAAGGTGCCATCAATCTGAAGATTGGTGTTCACCACCTCGTTATCAAAGGTCCACTGATCCAAATCCGAGATCGCTAAGGTATCGGCCGCCACATTGGTTAACGGTGCAACCACGACGCGTGACGACGAGAAATCAAAGTCAGAACCAAATTGGCCTGAGGAGACCGACCCATCAATCACAAGCGTTGTGTCTGATTCGCTCGGCGCTACT
>JABGTE010000136.1 GCA_018647445.1 Gammaproteobacteria bacterium | reverse complement strand
GATAGATAGCTTAAAAAGGCGGCATCAGAATCCAAACCCGCTTGGACTGCAGGCCAAGCTTCGACGAGCCCCCTGACGACCAAAGGCGCTGTCGAATCCAAAGCGATGGATTCGAAGGCGGTTTTGTCGATTTGCGGTATCTGCCTGACGTCCATTTAACGAGGTGGTGCCAGGTCGCTAATTTGTCTGTTTTTGGCCTCAATGATCGTCCTCAGCCTAGACATAGATGCGACTGCCATGTATGCGGCTTGAAGAAAGCCATTTTGGTTTAATTGCTCGAGCACTTTGCCGCTAAGTTTAAAAAGTTGTTCTTCGGCGATCCCGTAAAACTGATCCAGACTGCAGTCTGCGCCATCGTCAAGCGTGAACGATATCGTGATGGGTTCCAGCAGATCGTGCTCCAATAGGGCGGTCATAAATTCTTTGCTGTGGCTTAAGCCAAAATGGATTTGATTTAGAAGCGCTGCGGCATCCTTCAAAAACGGGGTTTGCGCACCGGTTTCGTCAAAGAGCAGCTGCCCCTCGACGGCGTTCACTTTTGGATGCGCCGTATCGATTAGAATAACGAGATCCGTAGAAGTTCGATCGTCCTCTGGCGATGATATTAAAAATG
Source organism: Gammaproteobacteria bacterium (assembly GCA_018647445.1). GTDB lineage: Bacteria > Pseudomonadota > Gammaproteobacteria > Pseudomonadales > Azotimanducaceae > UBA9926. The sequence goes on along the minus strand of JABGTE010000136.1, from coordinate 7,517 downwards.
GGTGTCTTCTGACTGTGGCCGGAATATAGGATGCATTCCAAGTGCCATTATTTAAAAACAAATTTTCGTCAGGCTGCGTGCCCAGCAGCGCGACAGGAAAAAATGCACCAGTATTTGAGTCCTTGCTGAATAAAATAGGGTAACAAGCTTGAATGTCACGAAATTCAATAGGGTAGGTGATCGCAAAACCAATGCCATCCCCAAGTTGGTGCCCGTAATCGGTCACGACTCTTAAAGGCATGTGGTCTGTTGCGTTGAGTGTTTGAATGCTTGAATTCGCCATCAATATGTCCAATCTGTGTTTGCTAAAATTTGGGCAATCCTTGCTTTGCAATCGCTGCGATCAATTCGCGATGATCAGGCAAAGCGCGATATAGCTTCGTCGTGTACTCTTGGCGCTTATTGAGCGTCGCCTCGGCAGAGGTTTTATTTTTCTGCCGATAATGATCATTCTGCATTGTTTTGAACTGCATCCCATAAAGAATGTATTGGTAACTAGCGGTCGGAAATAGCTCATCGACATGTTCTTGGTCGCGGTGCCAGGGTGTTTGGTATTGCCAGATCGATAGGAGTTCTAACAAATCCTCCGGGACGGTGCTGGATGCGCGTTGGTCCACCCAATATCGATGATTTGTTCTCTCGCTGAGCAGGTAATGCAGCTTCAGGAAATTGATAATGGAGCGCCAGCGATACAGAAATTTTTTATTAAATCGTCTTGCGATTGGGTCCATTGCAGCCCTTGTGGGCGGCATCTGCTCAGCGATCATAGCGGCAGAAAGTTCTACCATGACCAACGCAGAGGCTTCCAGTGGTTCTATGAAGCCCGCAGCCATGCCAATCGCGACACAGTTCCTGTGCCAAAAAACCGCACGATGCCCAGGGTCAAATTTGATTATCCGAGGTTCTATCGGTCCGGAATAAGCAGCCGTAAGGTTATGTTTGGCATATTGATCAAGGCGATCAATCGCTTGATCATCACTGCAATACTCGCTTGCATAAACATGGCCGATGCCGCGCCGGTCAGGGAGCCCGATATCCCATATCCAGCCGACGTCCTGTGCGGTTGAGAGAGTCGCTGATTCTAAAGGTAAGTTAGCCTTTGAGGTGTCAATGCGCGTAGCAACTGCACGATCATTGAACAGGATATGCTTCTTTGATTCGAAAGGGATTTGGTAATGCTGGCCAATCAAAAGTGCTCGGCTACCAGTGCAATCGATGAACAGATCGCCTTTAATTTGATCGGCCTGGTCCGTGATAACTGCGTCGATATCGCCGTTATCTTTCGAGGCGATCGAAACTAAATTTGCGACTTTATGAGTAACCTTGAGCTTATTGATGCAATGATTTTGCAAAAAGGCCGCGAACTTTTCGGCATCGAGATGATAGCCATAATTGAGAACGCCAGCATATTCCGGCGTAGAGACTTGCTTTGGTGCTAACTGGGCCTTGAGTGTCGATGCTTGTGCGGAAGAGAATTCATCAAAATCAAGGTCTGAGGAAGGCGCCCAATATTCTGACAAATTGATGCGCTCGTACCCCTCAGGCGGCGAAAAAGGATGGGTGTATTGATCACCGTCCCCTGTCCGCCAGTTTTGAAACCACGTGCCTTGCTTGAAACTTGCGGTACACGCTTTGAAAAAATCTGTTTCTGATACGCCGATTTTCTGCAAGGTACTACGCATTGATGGCCAAGTTCCCTCACCGACCCCGATGGTTGGAATGTCCGGGGATTCAAGTAGCGTGATGGATAGGGGCGGCGTTGGGTCAGCTTCTTGAGCCTGTCTAGCGGCTGCAATAACTGCTGCAGTGAGCCATCCAGCGGTGCCGCCGCCGACGATAACAACGCGATTGATGGGCTGCTCTGACATGTTTTAACAACATCCCTTTGAAAGTGTTTTGTACGGCTTTCGGTCGCTGAGAGCGCTATCGAAAGCAAAAATAATGCACGCCTTGATCTCGAGTCTATTTGAGCGGAAGGTAAAAAAAAGCCGCTGTTCAGCGGCTTTTTTTTCCTTGAACCCTAACTATTCTATTGGAAAGTATAGCGAATCCCAATGTCGTATCGAGGCCCACCTTGTACGGCCTGTAACACTTGGCGTTTAGTCAAGCCGTAAACATGCACCGTTTCATTGGTAATGTTCTGGCCAGAGAAGTAAACGGTTAGGTTTTCACTAGCTTCATAGGTGATACCCAGATCAAGCTGACCATAGGCTTCAACGTTGGTCGGATTCGTATTGGTTCCTTGGCCTTGTCCTGCGCCGGCTAGGAAATCATCTCGCCAATTGTAAGCAAGGCGAACCTGAATACCGTTTTTGTCGTAGTATCCGATCAGGTTTGCTGAGTCACTCAATCCGTTGAGGACAAATTGGCCAGCGCCAATTTTACTCGTGTCGTATCCAACATCCGCATTCGCAAACGTTGCGTTTGCAACAAAGCCGAAGCCAGTGTCTCCAAGGGTATGTTGCAAATTAACTTCAATGCCATCTACAGAAGCGGTTTTTTGATTAACAGGTTTGGTAAGCGTCCACAGAAGGGTAGGATCGCCTGCCTGGCTGTAAATCACGCCGTCCACGACAGCCGGGTTATCGCTATAGTTGGCAACGATGTAAGCACCAATCTCCGAATACTGATTTGCAGTGAAGCCACCTTCCTCGATTGCTTGGTTCCATAATTGACCACCAATAACGTTCGTAACCTCAGGGAACAGTTCGACGTCTTGAGGGAGCGTACCAATAAAGTTATCGACTTCTTTTTCAAAGTAGCCGACAGAGAAGTAGCTATCGGACCCGTAGTACCATTCTATAGAGAGGTCAATATTTTCGGACTGAATCGGGACTAGGGTTGGGTCGCCGGCGCTGAGCGCTGGCGGCGTGTTTGTTCGATATTGAATGGGCCCGCCGGCAGCAATGCCGCCCTTGATGTCGCCGTAGGAGGGGCGTGTAACCGTCTCACTAAACGATGCGCGCGCAATCACATTTTCGGCAAACTCGATATCGAAATCGATGCTGGGAAGGAGAAAGCTATAATCGCCTTTGAAGCTCCGATACTCCGGGACATTGTCACCAGATGCATCGACTGCGGGTTGTACAAACACCTCTTCACCACTAGCACGCCAGCTGGTGCCGTCAAATTGAAGGCTCTTCTGAGCAGAGACGATATCGGTTTCTTCATAACGCACGCCGGTGTGCAGGTTAGCCGGCATGCCGCTGATTTCACCTGACCAATTAAGTCGGATAAACGCCGCAAAGGACTCTTCGGTAGTCCTAAGATCCTGATTCCAGTCCGTTGAGGCGCAATAGCCGGTGCCACAGTCTCCTGTTGCCGCATAATCTCGTCCTGATGCGGCGTAGCCTGCTTCGCTAACGGCTTGCAAGTCTGCCAGAGATGCTGTGAAAAACTCAGTCTGCGCGCCAGGATGGCTTAATCCAGAAAGCTCATCGAACTGATCTTCGATAGAGGATCTGACCAAAATGCTGTTCAGGTCGCCCAGTTCAGTAGGGGCTAAATCCGCGTTCCAGTTATCCAGCTGTACGACCGATGATACTGATCGGTTACTAATTTCGGTTGCCTCAGCGCCGAAATCGATGCTGGAGGACTCGGTGAGGTTCCATTGACCCGACAACTTGGTTTGTTGGATATCCATTTTTGATGCGTTGTTGTCAAAACGGCTTCCACTGATCAACATATCGCTTTTGTAAAGAGGTCTGTCGCCCTGATTGCCTGAAGAGTCCAAGTCAAGGATCAAGACCGGCATGTCATAGCCCGTGACCAGTGTCTGTCCTACTTTTTCGTAACTCGCCATCGTGATGAGAGAGCTTGTACCGTTGGGACCGGTTGCACCTTTTTTGGCAGAGGAGTCATGATGGTCCAAAGATAGAACGAGATCATCGTTAAGGACCCATTCCACGTTGAGGCCGACGGATTCATTGAGGTTCTTGCTGCCATCGCGACCTGTTCCCATCGCAAAATCACGGTAGGCAAGCGTTTCGGTGTAGTAGATGGGCGTTGCATGAATACCATCCATGGTCCACTCGCTGCTCTGTGTTAACGCGTTGGTGTTGGAGAACCAAGCCGAAAAATCGCTATATTTTCGCTCTACGGTGTATTCAGAGCGAATGTAGTCGAGGGTGGTTGTTATCGCATCCGTTGCTGCCCACTGCAGAACAACTTGGCTATTAACGCGATCATTTTCGAATTCGGCGATTTTGTAAGCCATGGATTGCGGGATAGAATAAAATTCTCCAGACGCGGTCGGACGGTTAATCTGATTGACGTCATTGGGGACTATGCTGCCACTGGTTCCCTCTTTAGTGAACCATCCGCCTGTAGTCGCTGAATTAACGCCGTTATCACGGCGTTGCTTGCTTGCGATAATGGCGATTCCGAATTTATCATCGTTGAAACGCTTCATGTAGATGCCTGAGAATTCAGGCGTAATGGAGTCGCCCTCTCTGGTAGAAGTATCGTTGACAGCCTTGACAGCCAGATTGAAGACCTCATTGCCCTCAAGCGGTTTAGGGGTGGAAATATTAATGGTGGAACCGACGCCGCCCGAAGGCACATCAGCGCGTCCAGTCTTATAGACCTGCACGCCGGCTACGCCTTCAGAGGCAAGGTCGCCAAAATCAAATGAGCGGCTTAATCCGTAATGCGTAGGCATTTGCCGACCGTTAAGCGTAACCAAATTGTATTCTGGGCCAAAACCGCGAACGGTAACCTGGCTACCTTCCCCACGAGATCGAGAGATCGAAACGCCCGTGATTCTTTGCAATGATTCCGCGAGATTGGCGTCAGGAAACTTGCCCATTTCCTCAGCGGAAATGGCATCGACAACACCCATTGAATCGCGTTTGATATCCATCGAACGCTGCAGACTGCCTCGGATGCCCTTAACCACAACCTCTTCCATCTGGGCGTTATTCATGGCCGAACCTTCTTCTGCCATAAGTGGGGCAGCCTGACCGGCAATTGCTAAAGCGATGCTGCTCGAAAGTAGTTTCCGTTTGAATACCATTGTTATAACCCCCTAGGTCGATCTGCAATCTTGAGAATGCAGTTGTATTCCGATGCCCCCAAGTCGGACATCTCTGCACTCAAAATGCTAACGGTTGACCTGATGAAACTCATTGTTTTTGAGACTAACAGGGCATTTATGCGATAACAGGGACGTTCAGCTTTTGAAAAAGATCAGTTGCGGCAGTTTAAAATATTCGAAGCATTTTTTGACATTCAAACAGGAGCGTGTTGAGTCGGTTCTCTGCGCTTTATATTACGGTGGTGTCAATCAACCACCATGTGCTCAGGTAATCGCTAGGCGAAACGATAAGTCGGAGCTTGGCTACGAGCTGCCCGACGTTTTAAACGTTAAAGGCTCGTTTTCAACTGGGCAACGACCCGTTGATCGACTGGCCATTTAAAATCAGTCGGATTCAAATCGCAAAGCGCCACCCAGCGCGGGACTTCGCATTGCAAGCCGGCGTCATCAGGAAAGTCAAAAGGTATCAATTTCGCCTTAAATTGTTGTTCACCAATAAGTTTTACATGGTAATAAATGCTGATCAGTTGATCGGTTTCGCGGAAGGCTGATGGTTGAAAATAATCCGTGGTGTAGAAGTGCTCTAGCACCGCAACGGGTTGATCGAGTTCCTCCATAAACTCCCGTGCCAAGCAATCTCGCGTGCCTTCTCCCCATTCTAATCCGCCACCTGGGAACTTGGTGAACCGATTGCCTTTTATCAGCTCATCGCTCACCAATAATTGGCTTTGAGCGTTGATCAAAATACCGTAAACCCTGACATTAAATTGTTTCGACATGATGCTTTGGTTGCTCTTTGGTTTTATGGGCTCGAGGGCCAAAATGGTGAAAGGGGCAACGCGGGCGCTGCGGCGATAGGGTCGCGTTTCGTGGTCCTCATTAAATCATCATCGGTTATTCGTTGCGCGACTTAATTAGCGTTAAGGCTTGCTGCAAAGTCCGTCGAAGCTAACGACGGTCGCTTTGCGTTTTGTCGATAGAGGGCACTTTTGCCGCTGTGAACTTTGCTGCCAGGATTGATGCCACAGGAGGACAGCGTCCTGACCATCGCCGCCCGCGGTCGCACAAGTCATCTGCTTGTGGGCCCAACGCGTATCATTGACAGCTACACAAAGTTGACAGCGTTGTCATTTAAGCTTAAAACAAGAAATGACACCGTTGTCATTTCGGGGTGTTGGAGGCGATGGTTCCGATTTTCGAATTCTAAAATGCATGTTGGAATTGAGTGCAGGAGGTTTTGTCCAGTGGCAAGTAATCAAATGCAGCGTTTTGACGGACGACTTGAGCGAGCTGAGTGGCGAGCAGAGAAGGTCCGAGTAGTTGTAGGATGTAGTGGTCGATCGGTTTTAATGAAGTTGAAAGAAATGTTGCGCAATGAGCGGCTGATAGATGTCGTTGCGGCCTGCCCGACGGGCGATGAGATTTTAAGAGCGTGCGAGGAATTAAAGCCTAGCCTCGTGATGCTCGATACTCGGATTACATCTCCCGATGCACTTTCCGTGGCCTCTACGCTACACGCGCATTACGGCGCGAAAGTTGTGTTGCTGTCCGAGCCGGTTGCAACGCAAGCGCAGGGTCCGGCGCTCGTGGCGGTTGAATACAACCCTCAGACTTTTGATGCTAACTGCTTGTTTGAAACAGCTCGAGACACACTAGACGCGGTCGACTGTGGCGACCTAATGGGCGGCCTGGGTCGAAATCAGGCAGAGCAAAAGCAAGCCATGGGCTCCAGGATGGCTTCTCAAAAAACGCATCATCACAATCAACTGGCATCGCTTTCGTCGGACAATAGCGCTCGACATCGAATGCTACGAAAGCTTTTGGTCCGTGATTCTGGCGTTGTTAAGGTCGTGCCCTTTGATGATATTGCCTGGGTCGACGCAGCCGGTGATTACATGTGTGTGCATGCCCTTGGCGAGACGTTGGTGATGCGAAGCACCTTACGTGAACTCATTGATAAGCTTGATGAACGGACCTTTGCGCGAATCCATCGTTCGACCATTGTTAATGTTGAAAAAATCATCAGTTTGACGCCGCTCGCAAAAGGCGCCGGGTTGCTCGAGCTTGCCTGTGGCAAAACGTTGAAGGTCTCCAGAAACTACCGCGATTCCGTTAAGAACTTGTTTCAGTAAGGTGCCGTCTTAATCCGGCTAGGCGCCCGGTAAAGGCGGCGGTGAACGGTTAAGTCAAGCGCTTGGCAGAGCGCGTTCTCGGTAAATTGCAAATACCGCCGTATTGTCCGCCTTACTTGACCGATCCATTATCTCGCCAGACACGCAAACATTCAAAGATTCACAGACCCACTCAAGCACCCGAACACCAAGCGTCGAACCCTGTCGCATGAGCGAGCAGGACGAGGCCTGCTGGGCGCTACTCTAAACGTGATAACCCTTTGTGAAGGGTCGAATCAGAAGGGCGCGCAGACAGTCTTGGATTCAACACCTTGAGAGACGGGCCGAGTTGGTCTTTGCGGTTTTAATGG
>JABGTE010000219.1 GCA_018647445.1 Gammaproteobacteria bacterium | reverse complement strand
CGATGCCTTCGATGCGGCCCTCTAGGCAGTCGCCGGGCGACACTGGGCCAACTCCCTCAGGCGTACCGGTATAAATCAGGTCACCCGGCAGCAGGCGATAATACCGAGACAAATCGGAGATCAACTCGGCCACAGACCAAATCATTAAGGAAAGGTTGGACGACTGCTTCACAGATTCATTCACGCTGAGCTCAATTGCACCCTGCTGAAGCAGCGGCGCGCCCTCGGGTTTGATCACAAGTGGTGAGATCACCGCCGCCTGCTCAAAATCTTTACCCAGGTCCCAGGGGTGGGCGTGATCTTTGGCGCGCTGCTGCAGATCTCGCCGGGTCATATCAAGCCCCGCCGCATAGCCGTAAACAAGATCGATGGCCGCGATCTCAGGGACCTGAAAACCGCCGGCCCCCAGCGCAACGACCAGTTCCATTTCGAAATGGTAGTTCCTGGTTTCCGGCGGATACGCAATGCCCGATCCAGACTCGGAAATCGCACTGGGGTGTTTATTGAAATAAAACGGTTGGGTTGTGGCCTTATTAACGGTCACGCCCATTTCTGCAGCATGGGCGTGGTAATTACGGCCAACACAAAAAATTCGGTGCACAGGAAATCGCACATCGCTATTCTGAATGGCCACCGAAACTGGCGGTTGCGCTGCAAAACACAGTCTTTCGGTCATCTGTTTTTATTCCCTATTGAACCCGCCTTCAGCACCCACTATTTGATCCCAACACACCGTTTTGAGCTCTCTTTACTACCCTGACTGTCCCCAAGGGTCTATTTTAGGACTCGACGCGGGGCCTCAGTCCCATTGACGTCGACCTCAACGGCTTGCACTGCGCGTCAGGAAGTTAACACCGCGCCTTGTGCCGCCTATTGCCGATAGTGCCGGACATAACCCCAATCGCGATAACCCGACACCCGTTCGGCATTAATATCGATACCGCCCCGGCGGGTAAATTCGGCTCGAACACCAAGCTTACTGGGCTTGGCCGCTTGATAGAGGTCCATGAACAGGCGCTCTGCAACCTGCTCGGCGAATTCGCCGTGTTCTCGATAGCTAAACAGGTACTGCAATAAACCAGGGCGAGCGAGTTGTGGACCGGTCATACGCAGGATGATTCGCGCAAAGTCGGGCTGGCCCGTCATTGGGCACAACGATCGAAACAGATCGGAATAATAGGTGACTTCCGCAACCTCTGATGACGCAAGCGATAAGGTGTCCGTGCTGTAACCGCCCTCGGGCACGCCAACCGCCTCATCATCCAAACAGTGGGCAGCCGCCAGTTGCGCGCTTAAAACGGATACCGGATTAGGGTTCACGGGCCGCACCCGAACAAGTCCCTCACAAGCCGCTGTTAAGTCGGTCTCAAGGCAATCGATCACGGCTTCAAGGCTCTCAAAGCGGGTCCCAGCGAAACTGCCCAGGTATAACTTCATCGATTTCGATTCGATAATCGCGCTCGAATTGAACGGGATTTCTATTTGCAGGACATCCGCCGTCGGCTTGCCTTGGGGCGTGAGGTAGGTGAACTCATAGGCATTCCAAAGGTCTCGCCCCGTAAAAGGCGTATTATTTGATTCGATGCCGTGCTCAGCGCGTTGCGGCTGACGCGAAATTGGAAACAATAATTGCTTGTCGTACTGATTGGTATATTCCGTTGTGGCACTACCCAGTTGCATTTGTCCCATAAAGCCCTTCTTGATGGTGTTTTGAATCAATGACGTTTTAACGCGACCGGCGCGGCGACGATTTAGCGCAAAGACCTGCTTGAACAGGACAACGACCCTCGAAGTGCGATACCCTTTGCGTCCAATTTAAGCTGCGTTGTGTGTCACTCTATGAATTACCGATCCAGCCTTCTGGCGCTGCTCATTATGTTAACAAGTTTATCCGCCTCGGAGGTTGTCGCCAACCCGAGTCTGGACTTGGAAGAAGTCATTGTGACCGCCAATCGGGCCCAAGAGCCTTGGTTGGCCATGACCCGAACGGCAGCGGTTGTAAATGCTGAAACCATCGCGCAAACACAAGCCGTGCACATTAACGAATTATTGGCCCGAGTCGCAGGTACTTGGATCAGCCGGGGCAACGGCCAAGAACACTTAACAGCGATTCGATCCCCGGTACTGACCGGCGCTGGAGGCTGCGGCGCGTTTTTAATGACCCAAGATAACGTGCCGCTGCGCGCTTCCGGATTTTGTAACGTCAACGAACTATTCGAATCGGTCAGCGAACTGGCAGAGGCCGTTGAAGTATTAAAAGGACCGGGCGGGGCAAGCCACGGCTCCAATGCCCTGCACGGTTTAATCCAGGTTCGAACGCCCGAACCCGGCGCCCAACGCAATACCACCCAAATTGAAGCTGGACCCCACGACTACGCTCGCCTGAAACATTTATCCGTGCAGAAGCAACTTGTTGTTGGCGTATCCGCAACCTCTGATGACGGCTACAAAGCGGACTCAGGGTACGGCCAACAAAAAATGATTCTGAAGCATCAAAAAAGCATTGGCGCCTTTGACGTAATCAATAGCCTTGCCGTAACCAACTTGAACCAAGAAACCTCAGGTTTTGTGCAGGGTATCAATGCCTATCGGGATCCCGACTTTAAAAAATTAAACCCCAACCCAGAAGCCTTCCGGGACGTGCGCTCGGCGCGATTGATATCAGATTGGCAGTCCGAATCGGGCAAATTCCGGGTCACGCCCTTTCTGCGCTGGACCGACATGCGCTTCTTACAGCACTTTCTGCCTGGCCAGCCCCTAGAGGAGAACCGTCACAGAAGCCTTGGATTGCAATCCAGCGCTGCGCTTACGAACAACTTCACTATCGGTTTTGATGCCGAACAAACCCGAGGATTCTTAAAGCAAACTCAAACGGGCGAAACCCGCGGCAGTCCCTTTTTGGTCGGCACGATCCCCAGCGGCAAGCATTACGACTACGACGTAACGGCGACGGTTGCAGCGGCGTTCGCCCAATATGATTGGTCGGTTTCTGAGGATCTACTCATCACAATCGGGCTTAGAGCCGAACGCGTTGATTATGATTATGATAATCGCATGATCAGCGGTCGCACGAAGGAAGATGGCTCGACCTGCGGTTTCGGTGGTTGTCGCTACAATCGGCCAGAAAGTCGTTCGGATACGTTCAACAACCTATCTCCAAAACTGGGATTTAATTACGCCTTTGGCCAGCACAGGCTATTTGGTCAGCTCTCTAAGGGCTTCAGAGCACCTCAAGCAACAGAGTTATATCGGCTTCAGAATGGTCAAAACATCGCTGATATCGACTCAGAAGCGCTTGAAAGCTTGGAAATTGGTCTTCGCGGGACGACTGCTCGGCTTTCTTACCAATTGACTGGCTTTAGGATGAACAAAGACGGGTTCATCTTTCAAGATACCACCCGGGCCAATGTCGACAATGGCGAAACTCGACATCAGGGTATTGAGCTGGAAGGCCGCTTTGCACTGCGGGATAACCTCGTGGTGTCCGCGAACTGGACGCTGGCTCGCCACCGCTACGCTAACAACCCAGCGCTCGCGCGGGTGGCGATTCAAGGCAATGATATTGATACTGCCCCCAGATCGATGGGCGGCCTGCAAGTGAATTGGGCGCCGACCGAACGCGTTAGCGGCGAACTCGAATGGGTTCATATCGGCCCCTACTTTACCAATCCGGAAAATACCAACCGCTATCCTGGCCACGACCTCGTTAACCTGCGATCAAGCCTTGCGCTCACAGATGTCTGGCAGGTGTTTTTCCGCGTGACGAACCTGTTAGACACCGATTATGCTGAACGGGCAGATTATGCCTTTGGCAACGAACGATTTTTTGTCGGAGAACCCCGTGGTCTTTATATCGGATTTCGCCGCAGTAACTGAGATGCGCCTTACAAGAACATGATAGGAGAGATGGAATGAAAGCACGTGCAGCATTGGCCCTCAAAGCAGGCGCACCTTTGGTCATCGACGAAATCGAGGTTGCCGGTCCCAAAGCCGGTGAGGTACTGGTTCAAATGGTGGCCAGTGGCGTCTGTCACACCGATGCCTTCACCCTATCCGGCGATGATCCAGAAGGTCTCTTCCCTGCGATTTTGGGACATGAGGGCGGCGGCATTGTGGTTGAACTGGGTGAAGGCGTCACCAGTCTGGCGGTAGGCGATCATGTCATTCCGTTATACACCGCAGAGTGTGGCCAATGTAAGTTCTGTCTTTCCGGCAAAACCAATTTGTGCAGCGCCGTCAGAGCAACTCAAGGGCTTGGCGTCATGCCCGATGGCACCAGTCGCTTCAGCTACAAGGGCGAGGCGGTCTATCACTACATGGGCACCTCAACCTTTAGCGAGTATTCCGTTATCGCGGAGGTCTCCCTCGCCAAAGTGAATCCACTCGCGCCGCTAGACAAAATTTGCCTGCTGGGCTGCGGGGTTACCACCGGAATTGGCGCTGTCATCAATACCGCAAAAGTCGAGCCTGGCGCGACCATCGCAGTATTTGGCCTAGGCGGCATTGGTTTATCTGTTATTCAAGGCGCTGTCATGGCCAAAGCCGGCCGCATTATTGCCGTCGACACCAACCCTTCGAAGTTCGAGATGGCAAAGATGCTTGGCGCAACCGATTGTGTTAACCCGAAAGATCATGCCAATAGCATTACCGAAGTGATCGTTGATATGACGGATGGCGGAGTTGATTACAGTTTTGAGTGCGTTGGCAACGTGAATCTAATGCGAAGCGCGCTGGAATGCTGTCACAAAGGTTGGGGCGAGGCGATTATTATCGGGGTGGCTGGCGCGGGTCAAGAGATCAGCACCCGGCCCTTCCAGCTGGTCACAGGTCGGGTTTGGCGTGGAACCGCCTTCGGCGGGGTCAAGGGCCGCTCCCAACTGCCTGGCATGGTCGATCAGTATATGAGCGGTGAGATTAAGCTCGATGAACTCATCACCTACACCATGCCACTTGAAGAAATTAATACCGCCTTCGACTATATGCATGAGGGCAAGAGTATTCGGAGCGTGATCCTCTTTTAAATTGAAAAGATCCGCCATTACCCATGAAATTTGACCGTTTGCGACTTGACGATTCAGCCTAAGATCAATATCATTCGCGCCGTCGGTTGTGTTCAGTCCCCTTCGTCTAGAGGCCTAGGACTCCAGGTTTTCATCCTGGCAACAGGGGTTCGACTCCCCTAGGGGACGCCATCCGATCTGGTTGCCAACAAACCAGATATTGGTGTAAAAATGGTTCAAGGCAACGCGCCTTTAGCCTCAGTAAAGCGGGAATAGCTCAGTTGGTAGAGCGGTACCTTGCCAAGGTACAGGTCGCCAGTTCGAACCTGGTTTCCCGCTCCAAATACATAAAGCCCCTGCTCTGTCAGGGGTTTTAT
>JABGTE010000151.1 GCA_018647445.1 Gammaproteobacteria bacterium | reverse complement strand
CCCGCCAGAACGAAAGCCTGGGTTTGCGCGAGGCGAGGTTGTGAAGATCTCTTGACCCTCCAAAAAGAACGGGCGCTTTTCGGGGAAGAAGGTCTCGTAGCTGGTTAGGTTTACGACAACATTATCGGACTCAACATTGCCAAAGTCGGGATTAAAGGAGCCGGTAACCTGAAAGGCCGTGGTGGGCCGCCAGAATAGATCGAACCCAGCTTTTTGAGTCGTGCTATGGTCGACCGCATCGAGACTCGATGAAACAAAAGGGTAAAAGGTTAGTTGCTGCTTGGGATTGATGCCTTTAATTTTCGTTTTGGCGAAACGGGACAAAAACCGATTTTGGGTTCGTGGGAGGCCAGGGTACGCCCAATCTTCATCGATGCTTGCCGCCGCACGTTGAATATAGATGCCAATGTCTCTGTCGCCTGAATCGCTGGCAGGCAGTGTCATCATGGACCATGGCAGCATCATCTCCACGCTCCAGCCTGCGTCAGTTCTCTGGCTGGCTCCGCGCCAAGGGCCATCCCAATTACTGGAATATTGCCGCTCTGGCAGGATGGTGCCGTCCATTAACGAGCCGCCCAGATTAACAGCAAACCAGTACGCGTAAAGTCCAGTGCCAGAAGTATCTATCGAGAGAGAAATGCGGTCTCTGTTAACGAATTGATCGCGTGCGCTGAGACGTTCGACGAGGGTTTCCAGGGGCTGGGTCATCAGGGCAGAAAAATACAATCCACGCTCGGTGTAGAACATCCTAATATTTGTTGCAAGTGGTGCATCCGCCAGCGTGTCGGGAGAGATCACCTTGAAGCCGGAAAAAGCAGTGACGCCTTGCCAGGCCGGCTCGTCAATTGCGCCATCAATGACGATCTGGGTCGCGAGTTCGGTGCGCGTTGGTAGGGCGTCGGGTAGACCACTTGCAACCAGGTTGCTACTCAACCCGGCACAAAGCCCGGTTAAACAAACGATCAACCACGGTCGATTAAGCGATATTCGCTTAATAGCTGATGGATTTTTTGTCATGCGTCTTTGAACTCTCGATCATCGCCCTAGATCGGTTTGAGCGATTTTATTGATGGTTTACGCGGTGGCTTAGGGTATGGCGCAGTCGCGAGATAATACAGGATGTTCGCCGAGCTTGCGAATGTCGAGATCGATTACTACGGGACCTCAGCGGCAGCGCAATTGGCTTTTCATTAAAGGCCACCAAGCTGCGAGTAATGGTCAGGCTGGGTCGGCATGAATCGCTCTGGCGTAAGTGGGATTAGGTCGGTATGGTAGCGTTCAGAGGCGAGCAGTCGCGAACTGCAGTTTTAGGGGTTGTTTTGAGCAGAGTCTAAAACGCGCCTTAATTTGTGAATAACCTGATCTAAGTTAGCCAAGTAAACTCTAAGCAAGATGCTTAGTCACCGAAACACAAGGAGCATTAGCGATGACACTGTCCCCATCTACGACACCAGAATTATTGGTAGAACAACGAGGCAGAATTGCCATCATCACGTTGAACCGCCCCGAGCGATATAACGCGATTAGCCGCGATATGCTGAATGAATTATCTGCAAAAATGGTAGAAGCCAATAAGGACCCCGAAATTAGATGTATTATTTTAACGGGCGCGGGCAAAGGGTTTTGTGCCGGTCTTGATCTGATTGGTGTCGGCGAGGGCAATATCGGCGGCGCCGCCAAAGACGGCAATCGGCCGGCTCGGCAATTGTTCGACTTGCGAGATGCCCCGATCAATGTGATGTGGAATATTGATACGCCCATTATCTGCGCCTTAAATGGCCCTGCTGCTGGCTATGGTATGGATGTTGCGTTGTTGTGCGACATGAGAATTGCTTCGGAGACGGCCAAGATGGCGGCGGTGACGGCCAAGCGTAATGTGGTGCCTGAAAGTGGTGGCACTTGGCTGCTGCCGCGTCTAATTGGTTGGGGTAAAGCCGCTGAACTCTACTATCGGGCTCGGACGGTGGGCGCAGATGAATGCTTGTCGATGGGCCTGATTAATACCATTGTG
>JABGTE010000196.1 GCA_018647445.1 Gammaproteobacteria bacterium | reverse complement strand
TGATGATCTATCACGACAAATTCCTCTTGTTCGTCACCTTTGGTTGGTCGTATTTAAGTCATAACACTGCCAAAACCTGTCCCTGTATTCAAACGGGAAGATCCTTACACCCGCACGGTTGTTCTCGGATCAGAAATCTGAAGCGATCAGCGCGATATCAGACAAAAAATCAATACCGGTGACGGCTAGAAGCAGCTTCATAATCAGTTTGGTTCGTGCATCAAGCAGTTCATAGGCCTTTTTAAGCCTCACCAATTCTTCTTTGGCCAACTCCCCGCCTTCCTCTAACACCGCAGCACCTTGATATAGGCCCGCCGCGACTGTCATCCCTGCGGAACCTAGACCCAACTGCTTAAGCAACGCGCGTCTTTGAATGTTCATCGTCTTATTACTCCTTTGCGCTCGACACATTCCGCGATCACAACACCCTAGTTAAATTATCGGGGTTTTGCCAATTGGCTTTAACAGGCCACCCGGCGCACAGACCACCCCGATCAAATAGCCTGGGCAACCCCATCCAGAAACGGGGCGTGCACAGGCGGTAAACCGCCAACACCCGCACCGCCCCTTAACAAAGAGCTTGCCGAACTACAGCGCCAAAACGAACTTCATCCCGATATTCCGTCCTGGCAACGGCGCCTGCTCTTTGACGAAAGAGGTGTGTCGGCGCGAAATGTCGTCCAGGATGTTGCGCGCGAAAAGCGTGGTCTCCAGCGTCGTGGGCCCGATATCAAACGCGGTGCGCAAGCTAACCTTCAGGGCGTTGTAGCTGTCGGTCGGCAACTCGTTTTGCGCAATGCGCTGCTGATCATTCACATTTTGGTAGCTTAGGGTCGCATCGAATTTGGCAAAGTCGCCATTGATTTCAAGTAGATTCCGGCTGGGCATGATACGGGGTACAGAACCACCGCTGTCAAAATCCGCAAGGGTCTGATCTCGCGCAAGCTTAATGCGGATCGTGCCCGACTCGAGCGCGACAGAAAAACCAAATTCAATCTCGTAACCTCGAAAACGGGCATCGGACTGGATGTAATTGCCCAAAATTAAGCCGCCATGATCATCGTCATGCTCGCCATCGTGCTCTGCCTCGGACTCATCCAACAGATAAATGTAGTCAGCGATCTGGTTGTTGAAAAAACTGACTTTTGAAAACACGGATCCTCGCTCATAGGCCAAGCTCAGCTCTACATTACGAGCTTGCTCGGGCTCAAGCGAGACATCCCCCACTTCAAAACGTTGCGCCGCGAGATGCGGCCCATTAATAAACAGCTCAACGGCCGAAGGGGTCCGTTCAACCTGGGCCAAGCCCAATGAAAATTCAAAGTATTCCGACAAAGGCTTGCTCAACGTTGCGGCAAAACTAGCCGTTGAGAAATCGAGCTTGTATTGCTGCGTCTCAGACGCCTCATCGTGTTCGTCTTCATCCTCGTGACCCGCTTCATCCTCGTGGTCTTCGTCGTGGTCTTCGTCATGGTCATCATGTTCTGTTAGCGATCCGCGTCGCTTAACCTGATCGAATCGTGCACCGAAATCGACATGCAGGCCCGATGCGAAATCCCGGCTAAAGTAATAACCCGCCGTCATCTCGTCGGATTTATTTGGATTCAAGAACGACTCTTCCCCAACAATTGCGATTTCTTCACTTGCGAAATTCAGGACAACGCGGTGCGACGCGCTTTCGCGATCAAAATTCAGATTCAGTCCAAACTCTTGGGACTGATTCGTGAATTGCGTAGGGCCTTCCTCATGACCATGCTCATCATGATCTTCCTCAGCCTCTTCTTCCTCATGACCAGCCTCACTGTGTTGCTCGATCAAGCTGTAATCAGAGTCTCTTAGGTGGTAGGAAACACTTCGAAGCAAGGATCCGTCTAGATCGGCGCGCCCTTCAAGGGTCCAGACTTTTGAGTCTGTCGCAGAAAATATCCTTTCTTCCTCGCCGTGCTCATCTCCATGCTCATCGTCGTGATCATCCTCATGCTCTTCGTCGTGATCATCGTCGTGATCATCGTCGTGATCGTCATGGCCACCCATCTCTTCTTCATGCTCATCGGCATGAACTGGAATACCGTAAACCGTTTGCTGGCGCGCAAACGATGCGCCCACATAGCCCCACTGCCCTACTTTCGAGATACCGAACTTGTGGGTTTCACGCTGTGTATCCGAATTCAGTAAACGTTTGATGGCTTCTTCATCATGATCGGCCTCGTCTTCATCGTGTTCCCCGTCATGGTCTTCGTCATGGTCTTCGTCGTGCGTGAGGGCGCCCTTCGGCACTTTGTAATCATTCAGATTGCTGTAACTGCCTGCATAGCTGAGATTGAGCCCGCCAAGATTGTCCCCAAAGGAAAGTGAAGCCGCCTCACCATCATTAACGGATTGTCCTTGCCCGGAAATCCGCAGTCTCCTCGCCTCAATATCCTTTCGTGCAATGGATTGATCAACGATGTTCACAATGCCGCCAATGGTGCCATTGGCAAATAAGAGAGATGCGGGCCCCCGAATGACCTCAATTTGCTGGGCATCGCTAAGGTCCACTTCGTTAATATGATCGCCGCCGAGGATCGATACATCCCGGGCGATTAAACCGTTTTGCATGACCCGAACGCGACTGCCACTTAAACCCCGGATCACAGGTTGTCCAACACCGCTCCCATAGTCTGCGGTGGTCACCCCGACCAACGAATCAAGCGATTCCCCTAGGCTTAAAACCGGCATTTTAGCCAGCGCATCCTCATCAACGACATGCAGCGGCGTCGTATTGCTGTCCACGTTTCGGTGTAATAACGAGGCGCGAACAATCACCTCTTCTAGTTCTGGCGCTGCCTTTGAAGAAAGCCCTTCCGATTCTGCGGCCAAAATTGATAACGGCGCCAAGGCCATCACTGCGGCAAGGGCTGTAACCCCTGACAAACCAACTGTTTTTACGCTCTGTAACCACTTCATTTGAAATTCCCTTTTTGAATCCAATCTCTGAGCGGCTGTTTGGTTCAGTCGCGCAACACTTTTGAAACATCGCTCAATGCTGGCTGTCTTGTTGGGCTCTTTTATTTAAAAGACACAACAAACAATGCCAAGCGCCTTTCAACAAAGCGCCGCATCAAACTCACAAAAGACTAGATTCTAGGGGGTGCTCTCGCACGAGGTTGCTCTGGTCGACGCGAAACCGGATTGTCGGCCTCACAAATGGCGACCACTGCGGTATTGGCCAGATCGGCGCGATAGGCATTGGGACTGACATCCGCACTGGTGTCAGAAGTTTGAGAACAGACCAGACATTCTTGACCCGCACCATCGCCATGAAGGTGCGCGGCTTCAACAACACTGACATTCGCCAACAGCAGGATCAGGCCCGCAGTGACAAAAAGGTTATGAAAGTACTTATTCATGGGGCGAACGGTATCGGATAGCCGGATAAGTTGTCAACCTTTACCCAAGCGGCTCACCCTAAGCTTGGCTGACTCAGCAGTCGCTCCACCGCGTAGCCAGCCTTCTCAAGCAGGCTTACTTGGACCTACCCGCTCGCGCTTGCTCGGCTGCTTCAACATCCGCCGCTTGATGTAACCATCAAGGCCCGTCTGTTTAAACGTGAACAGCCTGTTTGCGACCCGCACCATAACGCTTGCCTTCAATTCTAATAGCCGATGCCGCACAGCGCCTCGTTGCGTCATGAGCCTACCGCATAAGCGCTTGACTCAAAGTCAGCCGGCTTTTGTGTTTTTATTATTCGGCCGGGATAACCCTTAAAGTGCGGAATGCCCTGCTCATGGTCCAGAAACTCGTCGTCATCCGAACACAAAACAGCATCACTGGAGAGAAACGCGCCTGCTAACGCGACTTTGCCGCGCAACTCCGGATACCACCAGCCATGGGGCACGCGCAAATGGCCCTGCTTCATGCTGGCCTGAACGGCGAGTTTTGCTGTCACCTCACCATAGGCCGTCTGTATCTTGACCCAATCACCCTCAACGAGCGCTTCTTTTTCCGCGTCAGTAGGATGAATGAAGATACTTGGCACCGGACAGCGCTGCCGCAATTCAGCAATGTTTCGCTGCCCGGTTTGGAAAAACGGATCTTCCCGAACACCAGAAAACACCGCATAAGGATACGCCTCCGATAGCGCGGGCCCTTCGCGGTAATATGGTAATGGATCGAAACCCAGCTCATCCAAAATCGATGACGATAACTCCACCTTGCCAGAAGGCGTTGCAAACCCGGTCTTACGATACTTCCGAAATTCCGGCGTTTGCATTTCCATATAACCGGCTTGTTCAAAATCGGCGAAGGTCCTGCCCGACCGAGACAATCGATAATCCAGCAATTCTTCCAACGTGCCCCACGGAAAGTGTTCACCAAAGCCGAACGCATTGGCCAAGTCTCGCCAGAACTCAAAGGTGCTGCTTGCACCCTCAGGCGGCTCAACGATCTTTTGCGATAAAGCCAGCCGCGTTGTCCAGCTCCAACTGTCGGCAATATGATTGCGTTCGGTAAAGACATCTCCCGGCAACACATAATCCGCCAACATCGCTGTCGGCGTCATAAATATTTCATGCGCGACAATCAAATCCTGATTCATCATGGCTTTTAATATTTGATGTTGGTTGGGGTAACTCATCAGGGCATTGTTACCCAGTACAAAAAAGGCCTTAACCGGGTAAGGGTCGCCCGTTGCCATCGCCCGAAAGACATTCGAAGGGTTTGCCATGTGACAGCCCATAACAATATCAGCGTAGGGATAACCCCAAACCTTTTCCGTTTGATCCTTGAGCATCTCAGCGACCCGGTAGGTATACGCTGGATGATCATCGAAACCCAGTTGCTTGGCTTTCTGCTCATCTGACAATGCCTGGTGCAGGGCCAGTTCGGATTCAGGAATATAACTTTGATTGAAACCGCCAAGGGTTTCCCCGCCAACAACATCAAGATTGCCGGTCACAGCCCGTAAAATAGAGTGCAACCGAATTGCGGAAGTTGACGATATCTGCATGTCGGTAATGGGCGTCCAGGGAATAATGGCCCCGTCGGCGGTGGCATACATTCTCGCTGCTTCTGCGATCAGCGCTTGATCGACGCCAGTAATAGCCTCAACACGGTCCAAGGGATACTCATCCACCCTCGCTTTAAGTTCCTCAAACCCAACACACCAATCGCGCACAAACGCTTCGTCGTACAGGTGCTCGTCGAAAATGACTTTTAACCAACCGAGGCACATGGCGGCATCGGTACCCGCCCGCACCCTTAAATGAAGATCGCTTTGTTCCGCTTGATCCGACACCCGCGGATCTAAAACAATAATTTTTGCGCCCCGTTTCCTGGCGGCATTTAGCTGGTTATAAATTGGCGTCCAAGAATGTTTCCTGGGATTGTGGCCAAACAACACTATGCAATTGGCATTCCCAAAATCCCCCATCGGAAACCAACCATAGGTCAACTTATTGACTGCCGCTGTATTACCCGCACAGAGGGAAACGCCGCTGATCCAGTTCGGCGAACCCAAAAGATTCATAAACCGACGATCCGTGGCATGGGTTGTCTGGGTATTCCAACCGGATGTGGAAACCGCAAAGCTTTCTGGGCCATATTCATCGACAACGGTCTTGAGACGCTCAGCAATTTCAGTCATCGCCTGCTCGTAGGAGATGGCTTCCCACTTGTCCTCGCCCCGTTCCCCCACGCGCTTCAAAGGCGTGCGAATCCGATCCTCGTGATTATGAATACTCGGCGCCGCAACCCCTTTAAAGCAGATGTTGCTCGCAAGCATGGGGTTGTCGTGGGCGATAACCCGCTTGACCTTACCTCCTTCGGCTTCAGAGCGAAGCTGGCAGCCGATATCACAAATGGTGCACACCGAGTATTTGGTTTCTGAACTCATTGACGCGACTCCTTTTGAGAACCTCTTTAATCGAATTTAGCCAGCGATGTTTTGATCCGGCAACAGCCCAGTTCTAGGTGGTCGGCGCCATCTGTTCAAGCCACGCTAAATGGCGCTCTCCGCGGTCTAATCCAGATCCTTTCCGCATGATCCTGATCTCGCTGTCCAGCATTAACCAGCCGTTAAGGTCGCCATCCAATTAACCAATCTCCCAGTATTTGAATGATTTAGATCCGAACGCGCTTTTAACACCTTACTAAAACAACAATCTGATCTCTAGCGCGGCGCTGCTGTAATTTTTTGACGAGATCCTAGCCTTCAGGCAGGCCAATGGGGTTGGCGTTGAGCCATGCGCCAATCTCACGCAACATCTTGGGGCGCACATCGTCCGGGATATTGTGGCCCATGCCGTCGTAAATAATCAGTTTTGAGCCCGCTATAACTTCCGCCGTGTGCTCGCCGTGCTCGTAGGTTAACAACCGGTCATCTCGGCCGTGGATCACCAAGGTCGGCGCCTTGATCAAAGCCACAGACTCTGTGCGATCTCCTGCTTGCAAGATCGCCATCACCTGCCGGGGAATCGCCTCACTGTGAAACCCCATTCGACGCATAAACTCAGCGCGCTGCTGCACCGCTTGTTTGTTATCGGCAATATCTCGAATGGCGGCTGTTGATTCCCTCCCGGGCTCTGGCAGGTGCTCACCCCAGGTCGAGGACATAATCGAGACCAACGTTTGGGTTCTCCCCGGATTATTCGCCGCGACCACTTGCGCAATCATGCCCCCCATTGAGGCGCCGATCAGATGCGCCTTTTCGAGACCGACTTCATCCATCACCCGAATCACATCCTCCGCCATGTCTTTCAAACGATAGGTAGTCGAGACCGGCAAGCCCACCTGATATTTTAGCAACTGCCACCACAGCACCGGATTATCATTTGCTGCATAACGAATCGACCCGCCAGTGTCTCGATTATCGATCAACAAGACTTGAAACCCCGACGCGATGATCCCGCGCACAAACGCATCACCCCACACGGTATGCGAGGCCCCAAGCCCCATAACCAAAACCGCAGTCTCGGCGTCCATTGGGCCTATCCGCCGGTAGGCAATTTCAACGCCATTCGATTC
Source organism: Gammaproteobacteria bacterium (assembly GCA_018647445.1). Classification (GTDB taxonomy): domain Bacteria; phylum Pseudomonadota; class Gammaproteobacteria; order Pseudomonadales; family Azotimanducaceae; genus UBA9926. Next base: position 7,798 of record JABGTE010000196.1, on the reverse strand, counting down.
GACAACCTGCATGGGATGCTGATCTAAATAATTGCGCGCGTATTCAGTCCAACCACTTGGCGAATATAAAGCGAGTAGCACAAGCCCAAATAGCAATCGAACACTCGCCGCGTTATTTTTGCTCAAAACACTCTCCTCAACACCTTCATTTAGAAACTAACGTCTTATTTTGCGAGCGCCTGGCCATCAACAACGCTGATGAACCGAAGCAGCCTGGGCCCTGTCACGTTTTCCGACGCGCCAACACGCCCGCAAATAAGCCGACTTTAAACCTTCGGGTCGAGCGCCGGCGGAAACCAATTGCAAGCCACCACCTCTGGATCGCCTTCATAAACTCTTAGGCCTAAAAGATAGGGACCGCTCGGCACCGGCAGCCAGTTGGCACTGTTGGCAGGTCGATCGGCACTGATTTCAATGGTTAAACTGCCATCGGCTGCATAAACCAGACCCGGGGTGCGATCACTCAGCGACCACCGGTCGATTTCATTGTCGACCAGATACAGATCGGTGCCGTAGGCCGTCAGGGACCAAAAACCCCGACACGGCGGGAAATGATCTCCTTCAAACTTGAACTTGAGCGGTTGATCCCCGTTGAGCGCTTGACCTGCGGCATCACACTCGGCGGTATAAGAGCGGTTCTCGATAGCTTGATGCCCACCTAGGCCAAATTTTGCACCGGCTGCTCGCCTAAAAATATCGCCGTCAAACCCCGTCGCATGCCGACCTGTGCGCCAGCCATTCTGCCGAGCCGTGTCTGCATCCGTGAGGTGCCGCAGTCGGCGCTCGCCCTCTTTGACGCCCGCTTCCAGGACAAGCATCGCAACTGACGTTGGATTATCCACGATTGCTTGCGCCGCCGTTGAGAGCTTAGGATGCCAGACGGCAGGCGGATCTTGCGTGACGTACGCCTTTAATTCCTCAAAAAAGGCCGCCCCAGATGCCGCAATCGCTGTGGCTCGACCGGCGCGCTCAGTTCGCTCGTGCGGGTGCGCCTCGGGTGCAATCACCTCGATACTGCGCTGCAATCGGCGCGCTGCCGCAAGATCTTCAGGCGACTCAACCAGGACCCGTATAATCACCCAAGCTGTGGGCGTGCCAATCGTCACGACCTCACTGCCATCATTCGTCGGAGGCTTGCCCGGATCCAACGTGACGCGCACCTCGGTGCCCTCGGTGCCGTGATGCCGGCGGCACACATAGGCAACATGGGTATACCCATCCAGAATCATGACATTCCAGTACCGCCGGGCATGATCCATGGGCGGTACACGAATCATTAAATCGCCATGGCGCAGGTCGAACCATGCCGATGAATACAGCGTGTCGTTATTCGGCACAACGATTGCCTTGTCCCTAGGCGTCGCTAAATCATCAATGTGATTTATGGCGCCACTGTCGACGCGAGCGCACAACATTTTCCGCGTTCTATGTACTGACACCAGCGGAAAACCCCAAACATAGGCTTCAGCCGCTGGCGAAAGGTCATCATTTGCTAAAGACATCTGTCACCCCTTAATTGTTGCGATAACCAAGGGTCATCCGATTAGAGCAGAACTCAAGCATTGTTTTGGCCGACCACCTTGATCGACCTCATCGTGTCTGAAAGGCCCTGCCGTTTGCCGTTTTATCCATCGGGTGTCGCCCTGCCGGCTAGGGATTCGCTTTGATTCCGCCAATTCCCACGGGCGCACTTTGTCCACCCGATCTCGCCGCGGCGACCACCGTGCGCAACGTAAAAGGTGCTTGAAGTTCAGTTTCTGAGGAGTTGGGCCCGAGCTCACCCACGCGCACATAGTCGCCCCGGTCAGCAGCTAACCGAAACCCAACCGTCGCCCCTGCTGCCTCGCCTTCGAGTCCCTGAGCGCCAAACCCGTGGCCTTCATTCGTTTGCGCCGCATTCGTCGCCTGATACCCCATGCGCTGCAGGAGCTTCGGGGTGGCGCGCGCAAGCACCTCGGGCCTTACCGACAACATCCAATTTTCTTGCTGTCGAATAAGCGGATGCTGCATGCCATTGAGCATAACGATACGCGGTGAATCGGTATGATTGATGCCGGTAGAATGTAGTAGACGACCATCGGTGATAATGGTTGTACCGGCCTTGGCATCGAGATTAATCGCAGGCGGCAACTTGCCGACCGGCGCTTGCGCGCGCAGCGCCTCGGACAACACCCTGTGGCTACCAGGAATAACCAGTGTGCCGCCATTGCGCTCATCTATATCGGTTATGGTCGTAAGCAAGTTAATGGTCAGCGGGCTTCTTGAATCCAGCGCAATATCCTGATCTTGGTGCAGCGCCTGGGGCACGCCACCTTTTAAGGCAATTGAGGCGATCAACGAAGTCGACACCCAGTTCGCTCCGAGCGCTTCAGAGACAAGCTGCTCAATCAGCGGACCCCCTTGGGTCACGGCCGAGTCTTGTGCGATCAGGCCCTCAAAACAGTGCCCTTTATTCACACAGCAATTGATGTTTTGGCCGCTAGGGGTTCTCTGGGCGATTCCAGCAAGACGCTCCCCTTCGGCTTGTTCGAGCACCCGGGTTAAGACACGCGTCACTTGCGTCTCAGACAGGGCGTCTTCAATCATGCAATACCCCCACTGGATAAAGTCCGACCGTAACCGAGCAATGTCTTTCGTCGGTCGAGGTAGGTCCTCGTCTTGCCAATCAGGATGCAACGAGCCCCGCGTCGTGTCGTAATAAGCCCCAGGCTTATACTCCCATTGGCCCCACTCCTGGCGACGCTTCGGTGGCACAAAGTAAATCTCTGGGTTATCGGCCAAAACAGAGCGCATCGGATCTTTCGAGGCAAGTTCAGAGCGATACATCTGCGCGCTTGCTCCAGATTCTAAGGCTATCTGGCTTGGAGAAAATTCATTCGGGACGGAGGGCATGGGCATTGGTCCTTAACATTCGTGCGGTATCCGAACTAGCCTAACCCACAATATTGACTGTTTCGAGGGTCCTGCGGGGTGAGGCGTCCTCTTTCGGCTGGGTCATCGGGCTGACCGTGGCGCGGCTTCGCCGAAATTACGCGCATCGTGCAGACCTTTGGCCAACTGATTCAGCTCATGACTTGCTGGTATGCGCCTCGTTTGGGGTCCTACAAGTGTCTAGTCCGTTTCAGAATTTGTTATGAGCGACCGCACCAAGACCGTAGGCCGCTGCGCCGCCGGTTTAATCAACCAGCATTGGCGTGACGCAGACTGAGGGCCAAATTCCGGCTGGAGCGAGACTCTGAATCAAACTTGAGACATTATATGGGTTTACGATAAACCCAAGCGATCCCAACCCCGTATCAAAATGATGACTGCTACAACCAACCTTCAACATCGTCGCCTGGAACCCGATCAGAAAGAGATCGATCAATTTAACGGATTAGCCGACGTCTGGTGGGATGCCGGAGGCCCAATGTGGCCACTCCACAAGCTTAATAATCTGCGAGCGCCCTTTGTTCAGCAAGCGATCCAAACACATTTTGGGGCTGACTCGCTAAAGGGCATTACAATCCTTGATATCGGCTGCGGCGCAGGGCTACTTGCGGAAGCTATGGCAACCCTCGGGGCAACCGTCACGGGCGTTGACCCAGCCATTCGGAACATATTGATCGCCCGCCAGCATGCTCAGCAGAGCAAGCTCAATATCGAGTATCTTGAAGGCAGTATTGAGGTCATTGAAGGTCGGTGCTTCGATGTGGTGCTGAATATGGAGGTTGTCGAGCATGTCGAGGACCTCATAGCCTTCATGGCTGCTTGCAACCGGGCGGTCGCCCCGGGTGGTCTAGAGATTGTCGCAACGCTCAACCGAAATATCCGCTCCTTTATATTTGCCATTGTCGGCGCCGAGTACATTCTAGGCTGGTTGCCGAAAGGCACGCATCAGTGGCGGAAGTTTGTAACGCCTACTGAGTTGACGCGCTTGCTTGCTGCAGACGAGTTGAAGACCTTTGATCAGGCTGGCGTATCGGTCAACCCATTTACGCGCGCCTATCGCGTCTCCAAAGATACGCGCGTGAATTACATGCTCTTGGCAGCGCGACATGCTTGAATCGAACCTTGCTGCCCTGCCCCGTCCCTCGAGCCTTCCGGAATGGTTGCGGGCCGAGCTGCGTTCTGACCATGCGGGTGAGACCGGTGCTGTCTGGCTGTATATTGGCATCCTGCGCTGGAGCCGCAATCCCGAGGTGATCGCTTTTGCGACCGAGCATCTGGAAACCGAGCGACGGCATCTGGGACATTTTGAGGCCTGGTTGTCCGCCAAAGACAAAAGCATGCTCACACCATTATGGCGCTTAGCCGGCTTTATATTGGGCAGCCTTGCAGTCTTTGGCGGCGCACACGTGGTGTACTTAACCATCGAGGTCGTCGAAACCTTTGTCATCGAGCACTACCGACAACAAATCGAAAAGCTCGACCAGCAGCGTGCGCACCCTGAAGTCGCTGAAACCCTACGGCAGTTCATGCAGGATGAGGCCGAGCACTGTCACGACGCCGCCGGTCGGCATGCCATCCCCGACGCTTTTAGTGTCCAGTGCTGGCGTAGCATTGTGACGATCGGCTCGGAAATGGCCGTAACGGTCGCCAAAAAACTTTAACTAGCGGCAAGCCCGTGCAGCCAAGGCTTTGGTCAATGTTCAGGCGCCAAGAACCTTCAATTGTTGATCAGGTACTAAAAGCTGCAAGTCAAATAAACTCGCGGTCTTCGCGCCGTAGTTGCATGGGTATGGCGCACCCTTCTGACACCTAGTCAACTCAACAAGCAAGGACACTCCTGTGAAAATGCAATGGCGTTCAGCGCTTGGTTTGACTTTCGACCTCATCGCAACACCGGTTCTAGCAGACACCGCCAGCAAGGTCCGACGGGAGGTTCTCGATAATATGGACCATATGAATCAGGCGGTAAATCAAGACCCGATGCGGAGTTCCAAACTGAGCTCTAAAGAATTTTTCTCCAGCGGTGGTCTGCTCAACGATATTGGCCGAGGCTCGAACGGGAATTCTTTTGATATTTTTGAAGGCTCTCGTAAACATATCGAGGGTATCGTGCTGGTGGAAGGATAAGCGGCAGTCGCCCACTTCTATCAAGAGGCCATGATGCAGCCTAAAGGACTGCCTGCTGTACCGAACTACCGCACTCGCGTCACTCAGGTTTAGGTCAGGGAAGACGGTGGTTGGAAAATTCGGGCGGCCCATTGGTCACCTTTAGTCGGCGGTGCCGGGACCTCTCAAACCGTCGTGAAGTAATCTGCCGACGTGGCGCGGGTCAGTATCGCCGAAGCCGCACTAAGCGCCTTGCGTTGCCTTGGGTCTCATGCTGCCAGTGCGACCAACGCAAGGCGCCTGTGACCGGTCAGGCCCCTGCATGCCAACTTTAGCCGGTCCGGCTATGAGCAAAATCGGCTTCATTTCAATCTATTGACCCCTGCAGCGCCTGAAAGGTGGTCAGCCCAATAGGCCCGCCGCCTGCGTCTGACATAGCATCCAGCAGTACAATCCAAAGCCACTCCATCGATGTAATATCCGCCAGCAAGTAATAATTGGGAACCTTGCCTTGATCACACCGAATGACAATCACGCTCAAATCATTCAATAAGGTTTGCGCAATCTGAAAATCGGTAAACCGATGCGGTCTAAGGTCGACCGAAATGAGCGATGACAGCATCCGCCAGGCCGCCTGACCGGTTACGGCCAAACAACCATGACTGTCTTGACGCGGCACCTGATAGCAATCCGGCGCATTGTCCAACGACCAGGCATTGCAAAGCGTTGTGATCATCGCAGAGGCCGTAGCCGTTGTGTCCAGCAACAGATACTCATCAAAAGACAACTGATTCACGAGCAGCCCGTTATCTTGCTGTTGGGTTCGGTTCGGCGAACCCGGTAAAGCCACCGAATGCTGCTGCAAGAAATGGGCAGCCCCCGGCCCTTTGAACCCGGCACGCGGCGTTAAACACAGATCCACCAGTCCGAGTTGGTCGGCCTGCGCGGTATCGGTTGCCAGATCACCATAACGCGCTGGCATCAGGCCAAGCGCAGATTCCGCAAGGCTCGCCCTACAGCTTAAGTGTTGACGATGGAGCGGGCTTTGTCGCGCCAGCGCCTGCGGCAGGCGCATCAAATCAGTTGTGGTCATGATTCAAGCTCCTGGCGATGGGATTCCGGGTCATAAAACGGGGTCGGCACAATCTCCGCGATGACGCACTGCCCGTCATCGACCTTTATCGTGATACGGCAACCCGGTTTAGCCAATGCAACCGGCACATAGGCCAGCCCGATGATGGCATTGAGCGTCTGCGACGTCATACAAGACGTCACTCGTCCAATCATTGCGTTGCCGTCCAATACCAAATGGCTTTCCAGCGGCTGGGGCGTATTGACATCTTTAATCATAAACCCCGCCAAGACCCGCGTTAACGAGCGCTGCTCGAGTTCCTGAAGCGTTCGATGTCCAACAAAATAGGGTTTCTTACGCGATAGCGCCCAGTCCATCTGAATTTCAAACGGATTCGTCATGGCATCGGTATCTTGGCCAACAATAATGTGCGCCTTTTCCAGCCTCAGCCCGCGTTGCGCTTCGACCCCAAAGGGCTGAATCCCGCTCTCTTCGCCGGCCGCCATAAGCAGATCCCAGAGCGCTTCTCCGTACTGCTGGGGCGCGTGGATTTCGAACCCAAGCTCTCCGACAAACCCGACGCGAATCAATCGAACGGCCACACCAGCAAGCATCGCAGTGCGCACCCCCATATAGGGAAACGCCTCCGGCGATAGGTCTACGTTCTCGGCTACCCGAGCCAAAACAGTACGCGCCTTGGGCCCCGCTATGTTGATCGCGCAATACGCACTGGTCACGTTGGCAATATCAACCTTGAGCCGCCACTGCGCGTTCCACTTCAGCATAGTTCGGTAAATCGAATCGACACCGCCTGTTGTGGCTGTTACATAAAAATGCTTTTCATGCAGGCGGCAGGCGACGCCATCATCCAAAACGACACCCGCCTCATTGATCAGCAAGGCGTAGCGCGCTTTACCGATGGGCTGCTTTTTAAAGCCGCCTGTGTAAACCCGATTCAAAAACTCGGCAGCATCCACCCCTCGCACTTCAATGCCGCCAAGCGTCGAGACATCTATCATCCCAACGCCAGTCCGAACCTGATGAATCTCAGTTTGAATGCGCGCATTCTGCTCAGCTGCCGGGCCATAAAACGCCGGCCGAAACCAAGCTCCAGCTTGCATCATCTGTGCGCCCAGTTCGACATGACGATGGTGCATCGCACTATGACGTTTAAGGAAGAAGCCGCGGCCGGCGGTGTGCGCCAACTGCTCGGCCGCAAAAGGTGGTCGGGCCGTGGTCACCCCAGTTTCAGCAACTGTCTTACCGGTTGCTGCCGCGACGAGCCTTGCAACCGTCAAAGCCGAGTGTCGGCCCTGGGAAGGCCCCATCCCGGCCGTTGAATAACGTTTGACCAATTGGATGTGCTCGTACCCTTCCCGCGTTGCATTCAAAATATCGTTAATCTGCAAATCTTCATCGAAATCGACAAACGCTTTACCCTTGGGATGCTCAAAAATTGGCCATCCATAATTGAGAACTTCGCCGGTTCCGGGTTCTGGCTCACCACGTTCTGCAATCAGGCCCAACGCCTGCAGCGCATCCTTACCTGCTCGGACCCCGTCCGCGTGCGCAGACCCCTGATGCCAGACGCCATTAACCGAACCCGCCAGCCAACAATCCTCAGGCAATCCCGCGATGGAGAACGCCGCGAGCGCATCGTCGTATAACAATCGTCCACCGGCTTGACAC
>JABGTE010000194.1 GCA_018647445.1 Gammaproteobacteria bacterium | reverse complement strand
CAGCTGTTTTCCGAACCCCATGGTGGCAGCGACCTTGCCGGGCTTCGCACCAAAGCGGTTAAAGATGGTGATACCTGGGTGATCAACGGTCAAAAGATTTGGACCTCGGGCGCCCAGCACAGTGACTACGGTATTCTGATTACCCGTACTGATTCTGACGTTGCCAAACATCGAGGCCTGACGATGTTCTTCTTGGATATGAAGAGCGACGGTGTCGACATCCGGCCGATTAAGCAGGCCAATGGTGACAGCGGCTTCAACGAGGTCTTTTTTGACAACGTGCGTATTCCAGATGCGCAACGTCTTGGCGAGGTTGGTGATGGTTGGAAAGTGGCCCTCACAACTTTGATGAACGAGCGACTGGCCATTGGCGGAAGTATTGCCACCGGTTTCCCAGAAATACAGGCATTGGTATCAGAGCTTGTGCTGGCAAGCGGGCCCGCAAGCGGTGACCAAGCGGTGCGATCAAAATTAGCGGATTGGTATGCCAAGAGTGCTGGATTAAAGAATACCGGCGCCAGAGCAATCTCGGCGTTGTCCAAGGGCGAGATTCCAGGACCCGAGAACAGCATTGGGAAATTGGTTGCTGGTGGCATGATGCAAGATATTGCCAAGTTTGCGGTGGATCTGCAGGGGCTTGGCGGCCTCGTCACCGATCCAGAGATCGCGCGTAGCCAAGCTCAAATTCAATCGATGCTGATGCGATCGCCCGCGGTCCGAATTGAAGGCGGAACAGATCAAATCCTGCGGAACATCATTGCCGAGCGGGTACTCGGTTTGCCCGAAGATATGCGGGCGGATAAGGGGATTGCTTTCAGCCAAATTCCGACCAGCCAAGATTCGGGGACGCGCTGATTCGGTTTGTGTTTGGCGTCAAGTCTCCATCGATTGGTAGGCTAGGTCCATGCGCACGGCTTGCCCCGGAAGAACTGGTGAAGCGGTGGTAAATGTAAACGCCTAGTCGCAAGCCATTTTAGAATCGGGTGTCAGAACAGGAGGCGGCGCTATGAAACTGATTACCTTTACCGAGGCAGGTTGGTCGAGAGTCGGCCTTCTTAAAGATGATGGGGTGATTGATCTCTCAATCGCATGCCCGAGCTTGCCGCACGAGATGTTAGCGCTGATTCAGGCAGGCCCTGACGCGATTGCGCTGGCGGCATCTGCCTGTGACCAAGCGCCGCATTTTTCACTGTTGGGGGTCGCCTTTGAGGCCGTCATTAAAAGACCCCCTAAAATCATCGCCATTGGATTGAATTATCGTGCCCATGCCGAAGAGTCGAATATGGCACTGCCCGAGGTGCCCTTGGTCTTTACCAAGCAATCAACCTCAGCGAATGGCCCTTACAGTCCCATCTATTGGTCTGAGGAAGGCAACGCCATGGACTATGAAGGGGAGCTCGCTTTAGTGATTTCGCGAAACTGCCGGCGTGTCACGCAGGATCAGGCCAAAGAGGTCATTCTTGGATTTTGCGTCGCCAACGATGTGAGCGTTCGAGATTGGCAAATGCGGGGTACCCCGCCATCCTTCACCATGGGGAAGTCCTGGGATAGTCATTGTCCCATTGGGCCCTCGATTGTCGTTGGTGAGGGCATCGACCCCCACAATCTGCGTCTGCAAACCTGGGTGAATGGTGCGCTCCGGCAGGATTCGAGAACTGATGATCTGATTTTCGATTGCTATGCGTTGATCGAGTTTCTGTCGACCGCTTTTACCTTGGAAGCCGGTGACGTGATTCTGACCGGCACGCCGAGCGGCGTCGGGTTTGCGCAGCAACCGCCAGCGCGGCTTGTGCCGGGGGATCGGGTTCGGGTTGAAATTGAGGGTTTGGGCGCTATCGAGAACGAGGTGATTGTTGAGCCCGAGGCGGCCGCGCGATTCTAGATGGCCTAAGGAAGAATCCCCTTGATGGCATAAAGGCGGGCCTCCGCTCAAAGTGCGCTGAGACAGCGGCCCGCAGTACGGATTGAAGGCCTAGCCACCCATGCGCATTGCGCCAAGATAATCCATTTTGCTCAGTTTCACGCCGTGCATGCGAAGCAGGTCATAACCCGTTGTGGCGTGGAAATAAAAGTTGGGCAATGAAAAGCTGAGTAAATAATTTGCAGCAGTGAAGGGCATTTCGCGACTGCCCATCCGAAAGACGACGGGGCTTTCGGCTTGCGCATCGAGGGCAGCAAGGTCCGCGCTATTCACGGCATCCAGTGCTGTCTGAACGTGGTGGGTAAGCCCGGCATAGTCGAACGCGAGTGAGAAATCAGGCGGGCCGGCATTGCCAGTTTCGGTGCTGATCAAAGCATTCATTGAATGATGGACTACGGAGACAATTTGGAAATGCAGAGGCTGCATGTCCGCAATAAGCTTGAGTTGCACCGCGTCGTTGATGTCTTCTCCGGCGGCTTCATAGTGGGCGCGGCCTTTTTCAAGATAACCCAACACCGCAGGCAGAATTTGTTGGTAAGTTGGAATGACGGCGGAAGATAAGGATAGGCTCATTGGGATTGACTCGCTGATTGGGAGCTTAAGTCTACCAAATTCAACGTCGGTCAGGCGGCTCTAATCACAAACTCAAACAGTGCCTGAGTCTGAGGGGCCTCTGTTGGCATCGAGCCCTTAATTTTTTGTTGCATCGGCGTTAGCGTTTGAATAAACCCGCCAGTAATTTGGGGTTTTGGGCAAACCCAATGGCCGCGGCAACGAGGAGGGCGGTATCCATTGGATACGGCAGGGTGTGAATGCCGCCATGAACGCGGATTTTACCGAGCACCGGCCGGGCCGGATTGAGCCAGTCATGTACCGCTAGGAGGCCGTTTAAGGTTTGAGATTGACCGGGTGTAAAGGTGCGCACGCCAAGAGCTGCGGCGCCGCCAAAGGCCGCGTCAAACACGGGATGGGCGATGGATCGGGTTTGGGTGATCGGCGCCGTGTTCGCTGACACGCGGATTGGCCGGGCCGCAGAAACTGGAAAGGCGCCGTGTTGCAGCCAGGTTTCGGCCGTCATGAGCTTCGCCAGATATTGCGCAGCTTGATAGCTCGCACCTTGGATCCCAACCACCGAGCGGCTTGCGCCCTGAGCGCCCTGAAGGGCAGCGCCACCCCCGCGCCCCAGCAAACCCAGCCTAGCAAGCGCCGCCTCCCAAAGGGGACGACTATTTTTGCGCTGGGTCAGCGCCAGTAGATCATTAGCATCTAAGGGCGTCGCTGTGGTCGGTGACAGAAGCAGCGTTGTGCTGCGGACGAGCGCCGCCGGCAAGGCATTGATGATTGCATTCATCGCGGCGGTGAGGCGCATTTCCCGAGCCTGTCCCGGTGCATAGGCGTACAGGCAGAGATCAACCGGCTCATCAGCGGCAAATGCCAGGATCGTGGCGAGAATCTCGGCGGGTTGGGTGAGCAAATTGACCCCATCGGCGACAAATTGAATACCGCCACCGCGAGACTGCGAGGCTGCAAGCCTCGTTGGTGCCGCTAGATCGAGCCAGAGAATTTCGGCGCCGGCTGCGTTGAATTGTGCGGTCGGTGCCATCTCGGCGCTGGCCCCAAAGATGACAACCTTACGTTGCGATAGGTTTATGTGTTGTGGGTCTTCCAAGTTTTGCGCCAGCCAGTTCAGCGCGGTCTTGGCGTCGGTGGAAATGATGTTCTTCGATGAAAGGGCCTCGCCGAGACTTGTGAGGTTGGGCCAATCTTGGTTTAGAAATTGTAGATTGGGTTGCCAGCTAGGCTGACAATTACCGGATAAGCGTTCAAGGGGTAGCGCTTGTGATGGCGTCGCCAGATGGTCCTGCAACGACTGGACTCCCAGATCACTTTGGTACACCAGCTGCGCTTGAAAAGTTTCTGCCAAGAGTCGAGCGATGTCGGCCCGGTTTGGTTGGTTGATTCGCGCGGCCTCAAAACGCGGCAGGACGGCCGCATAGTGTCGCTTAAAATCGCGTGCCTGTTTGGGGAACCGAATTTCTTTAAAGACCTCCGGATATGCCTGAACCGCTGCGTCCAAACAGGTATACAGGATCTGGCTTGCCGAGGCGCCTTGGATAAGTTGAATACCGGGTTCTGAAATGGTCATGATGGATATTTCGCCTGAATCAGTCGGATAAGGGCAAGGTCTTTGGCGGCTTCTTGAAGGTTACCAAACTGCCTTGATTATTTTGGTATCTTAACGCAGACCTTTTATAGGCGCGGCGTTCATAATTCTATGGCCTCGACCGGCCTCTAGGCCCCTTTGCGGTGCGGGATTTTTCGGATTTCGGGATCAACGGTCTAAATCTATAATCGACTACTCAAATTGTGCTGGAGGACAGCGTCATCATCAAGCCCAAAACAAGACAGCGCGACTGAATGGAATGCTTGTAATATCGAGGACCTGTCATCAGGGTTGTCAGCGGGATCAGGATTGCCTCAAGTCTAGCGGGCGCTGCTGCGCCACCTGAGCTTGTTGAAATCCTGGGCGCGCCTTGAGGCGTTCAAGATACGCAAGCGTGGGGGCTTTATAGGCTTCAGAAATTCCTAGGTTCTCACCTAAGTACAGCGCATAACCGCAAGCAATATCGGCAATGGTAAACCGGCCCGAGACCAAATATTCATGATCGGTAACCCTTGCATTGAGCATTCGTAAGCGAGCCAGGTACCATTTTTTATAATCTTCACCCACCAGAGCCTTGGTCTCATCCGGTTCGAGTTGGGTGTATCGCAGGTAGAGCGTTTGTGGGAAGGTCAGGGTTGCATCGCTGTGATAGAGCCAGTTTAGGTAAGCGCCGTACTCGGGCTCCTCGGGCCTGACACCGAAGCCATATTGTTGATACCGCTCGACGAGGTAGTGACAGATTCCTGAGGATTCTGTCAGTTGATGATCGCCATCCACAAAGTAAGGCACCGTGCCCAGCGGGTTCACCTCAAGGTAGCCGGCATGAAGGAATCTTGGTGGAAACGGCATGACCTCTAGCTCGTAAGGCAGTCCCATTTCTTCCAAGGCCCAAAGTGCCCGAAGTGATCGTGCATCCTGACAGTGCCAAAGTTTCATGCATTGCTCCTCATGTTGTTGTCGGTCTCGGTTTACGCGCGTCATGCGCCAGCGAGCAACCGTATATCTATTTCAGCAGGGTTTGCGGCGCGGTGACTAAGGACCTGCGTAAATTGTCGGCTTCGGCGTAAGCGCGCTTTAAAATGGTACGTTAAGTGCGGTGATTCAAAACTGAGTTGATCTTAAACGCAGAATGAACGTGAGGAAAGTCTGCTACTGTCCGCGTTGAGCGGTTAAGGCAGGGGGCTGTAAACGAGGGGTGGATTCGGGCGCGAGATCACTCGACATGCGCCAATCGGTGCGGAATCTTACCAAAAGAAAGGCCAGATTTTAGATCTGGCGCATTGGTTTACCGCCTTCGAAGCCCCGACATGGAGGGCGCTGGGTGAGGATACAAAGGTGCAATTTGTTACAGGTTGGGCCATCCTTAACGCTTTGTAACCAATGGAGCTGCAATGACGTTCAATAAATTGACGTGGGGTGTAAAGGCGAGTTTTAGGGGGTACGTTGAGGCAGCCGGCGGGTCGATCACCTTGAGTGAGGGCGCGACGCATGCTGAGGATGGGGCCTTTAGTTTTGCCGCAGTACCGGGTGGCGATCTTGTTTTCGCAGCCGATGGTAGTGCGACGGGTGCGATGCGGTTCTCTGGCGCGGTCACCTTCGAAGCGCACGGTGGGATGCTTAAATCAACGCTCACCGAATTGGGTATCGAGGCTGGGCCCGATGGGCTTGTGCTTACCGTACTGCAAGCACCAATGAATACGGACCGGTGCGCGATTGCGCAACTGACGCCGGGTAATGTTACCGATGAGGGCATTATGACGCTGGGCTCAGCGATCACCTTCGATGGGATGTATCAGATTGCAGACAATTATCCTCCCGGAACAGAATTAGACCCGTTGCAACTCGATTGATCAGAACAAGCAATCAGCGATGATTGCCCCCGCACCAAAGGTGGAGCGGCGGTTGATTCTTATTCGATGGGTACCGAGATATTAAAGGTGATCGCAGCGAACGTATCCGGCGCAACGAGCGCGTTCATCACGTCGAACGTCACCTGAAAGTCCTTGGGGCGTTTTGCTAGTTCAAATGCAACGACTGTCGAGTCGTTGGACGCGACCTCTATAATCGGCCCGTGCGTACGAACACTGTAATCGGACAGATTACGCAGTTGGAAGGTTGCATCCGAGTTATTTATGAGCGTTATCTGTAGCCTACTGCCTTTCCAAACAGGGTTTGTTGCTTTTAGGCTTGCTTGTAATAAGGCGTTTAGCTCGGGCGGACGACCGATTAGCGTATTCTGCCACCACACCACGGTACGACGAGAAAACAAGGCTTCTTTTGCCCCTTCATTAGATTTTTCAGTCGCAAATGCGAGGGTGACCGGTCGATGCCCGCCTGCTTCAGGCTGATAGTCCCAGTCGATCAAGTTGTGCACATCGGACGTGCCAATCAGCGTGAGGTTGTGTTTTAGGGCGAGCCTCAAAGCATTTTCGTAAAAACGGCCACCATTTGCGATCTCAACGCCATGCAGCCGACCTGCTCCAATTTGTTCTTGGTGAAATGCCCCTAGCGCTGCGTGAGGTGTTTCGAATTTAGGATGATTCCAAAAGGTGAATGCGCCCTGGCCATTCGCCAGCGCAAGCACTTCCGCTGCAGATTGCGTCGTTGCAAACGCGTAAGCAACGAGGGTTAAGTAAGTCGCTTTATTGGTGGCAGGCGCCCAGACATCGACGCCATCGACCGCAACTTGATGCGCCTCAGAAAATGCTCCTTTCGAGGCAGCTCTCGCGAATTCAATGGCTTGTGCTTCAGACGCAAACTGATGTTCGGGAAGGTAAGAGGCGTCCGCGCGTTGACGCACCAAAGCGTTTGCATCTTTGACAAAAACCGCATTCATGTGTCCTGCTTGGTCATTACGGGTGATCTCTATACCTGGAATAATCAAGAGGTCTAATTTTTCAGCAGCCAATGTCGCCACATCGAAGGATCTATTTCGGTCCGGATGCGGAATATCCGAAAGGTGGGGCTGCCACTCAAGATGCTCTGTGATCGCGATGCCATCCAGCCCATCGCGCTCGGCTTCGGCAACTCGAATCGTTGGCCATACATGGCCGTCGGAAAAAACGGAGTGGGTGTGAAGGTCCAAAACCAAGGTTTTATAACCCGCTATATCCGGAAAGTGGATGGCTCGATCGCCGGCCGGCATATTCGGAACAACCCCATGACCCAAAGCAGGCAAGCTTGCGAGGCAAAGGAGTCCGGTGAGAGAGAGTTGGCGTAGTCGTTCTTGCAGATGATCCATAAAACATCCTTAACTGGTCGAGTTTTTACCGGCTATTGTGCAGCACTGTATCACGTCATTACCAGAATCTCGGGGATCAACCGGTCACCGCGAGCGTTGCGCCCGCTGCGTTTCCTTTACACATAAAATTTTTGCAGTGCGTTAACCCGCCGACCGTCTCCCGACACGCCGTCAGGGAATCTGGCGGCACGATCAGGTCGAATCCAGTAAGGCTATCGCGGGGCCCGCCGGCCCACTAATCAGGCTTGCGATTGCCTTCAAAGGTTGCCTGCCCGAATGCGCCTAATTTAGCGGTCCCTGAAATGCTATCGCCTGAGATTACAGCTTGGCACTCAATAGTCATTGGCATGGGCTGTGTCATCGCGATGTTAAATGTTAAAGCATCGCCGTCTACCGTGCCGTCGCTAAAAGCCTGTTCACCCTGAGGGCCCGCCATCGAACCAGACAGCACGCCATTGTCATCGTTAAGAGAAAGCGTTGCATCTTGCGCGCCCATTGGGGATTTCAGGGTGACTGCCCATTTACCAGTTGCTGACATAGTGACTTCCTTTTAGTTAACTTGTTCGCTGAGCATACCTCAGCCAATGGGCGCCAACACCCTTCATTGGACAAGAAAAGATCAATACCCGGACAGCAACTCTACCGATTAGGCGTGGTGAAAGTGGCCCACTGGGCCCGCCTGTGATCTCGAAACAAAGACCATCAGGCTTTTAAAAAGGCGGTATAAACCAGACTCTTTACCGCGCGGTTTGTCTGGTAATGGCCGAGCCTTCGTTTTAAGAAGGTCACGGTTGCGTGGCGAGGCTTACGAAGGTGACAGCCGGCGATCTTACTGAGCTGGCCGATGATGGATGGCGTTAATTAAACAGGCCAACTATGGGGTGGGCAGGGGTGAGGTTGATCGTTATAGGTGCGGGACGTTTTGGTTGAACGGGCGTCATAAGGCAAAGCAGCAGGGGTTGCGCTGGGTTGAAGGCGCTCTGTGATCACGCTTGAGTACGTCATTCCGAGACGGCGTAAATCGCTTGAAGGTGCTTTTAGGTTGTTGAACCCAGCACTGGCGACCATCAATGATGGGTCAGGAAAGTGAAACGGCCCGTGCAAGCTGTTGGGTCTGTTCAAAGTCATCGCCCGAGCCCCCAACTGCCAGTCGGGCGAAGGTCCATGCTCGGACTCTGTGCACGTCCACACCCAGCTGGTTGGCAAAGTCTGAGATCATTTTTTGCGAATTTTCCGCTAATCGTCCTCGGCAGTTGAGGAGATGTTGTGTCGCGTCATAACAGGGATCGCCGATATAGGGTTTTGGGTCGATCATTAACCAGGGCGCACGGCGGGCCTTTAGGACGTTGCCGGCATGGAGATCCGTTGCCAGTAACGTGGTGTCCGTCGACGACGACAGTTCACGGTAGAGCTGTAAACCTTCCAGGGCAAGCCTCTGGTCAGGCCGTAAGGATAGCGTAGTTTCTGCCTCTTTGGCCCACAAAGCCATCATGTCCGAGAGTGGACGGAATACCGATTGCGGATCTGGTGAGCGCCATAGCGCCCGTAGAATACTGGCTATGACGTCGTCCTGTTCTGGTTCTGGACAGGCCCGCAGGGACGTTCCGGGTTGGCATTGCTCGAGCAGCATGGCATTACTCGGTTTGTCAGCCGCAATGAGTCGCACGGTAGGGTCGGCATTCCAAAAAACAAGGCCATCGATTTCATGCAGCGCTTCGGGACTGGGGAAACTAATTTTTAATACGGCGGGTGCGCCATTTGACTGTTGGCAGGGCGCAACCCATGAACAACTGGCTTCCTCAATAAAAGGGGCAGCGACCGCAAGGCCCCATCGCGTGCTTGCATCGCTGACGTGATGCGCAAGCGTTGCGATCCAGGCTGCGCCTTCTTTGGTGCGACCAATACCTGCGGAAAGCGTATGCGGTATCTTGATGGTCATAAAGCTTTCTCCTTGGTTCCAAATTTCCTGGCAAAGCGCCTATTAATAGCGTCACCTGATAGCGCAGCCGCTCTGTATTGCGCTCGCTAGGAAGGGGATTCCCCGGGTATAGTGTTAAGAGCGGGCTAAGATACGGTGAAATTACGACAGCGATTTGTCTTCCATAACTTAAACCTTGAGAGGCGCTTTACGGTGAACAGCTACCTGACTAAAACATCTACCCTCGTTGCGCTTTTTGTTATTTCTGGTGCTTTAGTGGCCTGTTTTATGGTGTTTACGCCCGTGGCGGGGGGCGTTCTTTTGGATAGTTTGGGGACGGTTGCTGCCTCCCAACAACTGCTGGGTGAGATGTCCGATGCTCAAAAGGCAGTACACTTTCGCATAACGCTAGGCCTCGATATGATCTTTCCATTCGCTTATGGCGGATTTTTCGTCGGACTCACACTGAAACATTTCAACCGCGGGCGCTTTTGGTTGGCGATGCCAGCATTGCTTGTTATCCCAACGGATATTTTTGAGAACCTAATTCAATTATTAGCGCTCACCGGAGCGGAAGATCTACTTGGCATCAAAGCCCTGTTGACGCCCATCAAATTCACGCTTTTTAACGTCGCCGCCGGTATCGCCGCGGTATCGCTCTGTCTTGGAATTTGGCGTCACATCAGGTCATGATGCGTCTCGCCGGCCCAAAAATATCCGCCTAGCGTTATGCTTTTTCTGAGGCCTTGTGCCAGATGCTTTTGAAGTCTTCCGTTGAGTTGACTCGAGGATAGGGCTCGCTCGGGAGGTCTTTGCCTAAAAATTCACACAGCGTTGGCCAGCCATTCTGCGCCTCAAACACGAGCAACTTCGCCGGCTCCACGGTCTTAATGACGGCTTCATTGTGCCGGTTAAAAACTTCAATGACGTGTTGCCGGTCGTCCATACGGCCGTCAAAAACTCGGTTCCAAATGATATCCATGGCCCATTGGCCCGCGGCCTGGTTAGCGGGGTCATCACTGTCAAAGCGGGCTTTGGATGAGGCGTAAATCGTGTTCATCACGCTGTCGTACCACTTCTCAGGATCTCGCAGGGACAAGACGATTTTTGCATCTGGGTAGGCCGCGCTGAGTTCCTGCCAGAGATTGCAACTGGGCCAGTCGACCGTTGCCCTATAACCTGAAAAAAGCGCTGCCCAGTCGACGGCTTCACCCAGGTGAGCGGCCTGCCAGAGGGCCTGATGGTCCGGGTGATTTCGCAATTCCATCATGTGGTAACACTGTTGATAGCCGAGCATCTCGAGTGCGTATTTGAGCGAAAGTGTGCCGGTTCGGCCGAAGCCGGCGCCGATGACTTCAAGTGTCATGTGGTTTCCTTGCGTTAGGGTAGGAGGACTGGGTTTTTTGGAATCTACTACACCACAAAAAATGCGATCGCTCAATCAATCGAGTCTGCTATGCCGTGTTAGGAGTCCGAGAATGTTCGGGACCTTTAAAACAAGGTGCTTGCAAGAAGACGATGCTCGGGTCCGTGCGGTCAGCGTTGGGTAGCGTCGCGGCCATTGATACTAGGCATGTTGGGTTATATTGTTTCGGGCGATGTTAATGTAACCAGCGTTTTGTTTATCGAGGTTTCTCTACTCTCGACTGTGTCAACCCCCGCCATGCCTGGTTTCACTTTAAACACAGTAAGGTCAAAGTGGTAAGCACTAGATGCACACTTTATGGTCCCTTAGTCCTCCCATGGGCGATAATAGTTTGCCGGGCCTTCCTCGCGAATGTCCGTTAACCAGTCTCCTTCATAAGGCCACTGCTCCGGACGATCTGGATGAGGGCCTTGCCAAAATCGCTCGAAGGGGCCTGCGGCCGCCACGGTCTCCAAAGACCAGGCCTGACGACGGTAGGTCCAACTGTCTGGTACGAGTCGATGCGCGGCCTGAAAGTGTTCAATCGCAATTGTCTTCTGATCCTGCACAACGGCCTCGCAAGCTATTTCAAAATGAGCGTGGCCTAAGGCGCGCTCGACCGATTGTGGCGCAGATCGATTAATCACCTCGTTGGCTGAGAGGGCATAAGGACTGTCAGCGCCGTGGGTTATCCAATCCTTTAAGGCTGCGTGGTAGCGGGCAGGGTCACTTTCGATGTGCGCAGCTTCTCCCATGATATCCATCATGCGGGTTGGTAAATCCGGTGGTGGACCAGCGGGTGCGCCCGCATCCGCGACGGGCGGGGGTGGCGCTGAGGTCACCGATCGGATAATCATCCCTTGCTCGTCAATCCAAATGGATTGTGGGATATTCACGACGCCAAATAACCGCGCAACATCATGGTGGGTATCAATCAGGGCTGGGTGGGTTGGCGCTGCGGCTTCAATGGCCGCTCGGCAGCCGCTGGGCCCGAGGCTATCAAGGCCAACTGTGATGAGTTCAACACCCAGATGATGAACTTCGTCTCGTAATGCTCGCCACACGGACAAGTGATTTGCGCAGCCTCAGTAGGGCGCCCAGGCGTAAAGAATAACTTTTTGCCCTAAAAAGTCCGAGAGGCGATGCAGTGTGCCATCTAGATCAGGCAGGCACAGGTCAGGCGCTTTGGCGCTGGATAGCGCGCGGCCGCCCAGGCTATCTGGCCCGATGGCAAGGACATTCATGCTCAACTCTTCGACAAGCGGGAGGTTCATTGCGTTGGCTAGCGCGACGGCGGGGAGTTCTTCTGTGTCCGTTGCAAAGGGTAAGGGTATGCAGGTTTCAGCCTTGCAGGCGCCTTCCGGTTTGATGGTCCATCCTGTCGCAGCCTCAAAAGCGTGTTTTTCAACCGTTTGGCCGTAAACAATCATTAGCATTTACTCTTTATAAACTGTTAGAAGCATCAGAGCAGAAAACGCTAAAAAAAGAAACGCTGCAGGCGCCTTCTGTAACCGGCGTCTTAACCTTTGCTCATAAGACGTGTTGTGCGCAGGACCAGCCTAAAATATCGCTGAGTCCTGCAGATGAGTGTGATACTGTCGTTGAGTCAACTCAAAAGGAAGCGTCTCATGAGGCTACGCCAAAGGCTGGTTGTTGTTGCCGTTGCGGTCATCGTGATCATCACAACAGGCTTGGTTGCAATGCGGTTTTCGGATGGCCCTTATGGCATGTTGTCGGGCGGCGCATTTTCATCGGGCACAGCCCAGAGCAGTTTGTCGGATTGGTCCTTTTTAGCTGGGCGAGAGGTCATTGAGTTTCAAACTATGGCGCCTGAAACCTCTCGGACGATCTGGTTAGTGGTCGTCGAGCAAAAACTCTATTTTGTTAGTGGTTATATGAATACCGTTGTGGGCAAGATTTGGAAGCAGTGGCCGGGCCATGTTGCCGAGAATAATGCAATTTTAATTCGGGTGGACGGATCAATTTATCCGCAGCGACTCAAGCGGTTACTGGACCAGCCTGCTGTCCCGAGCGTCATGCGAAAATTTTCAAAGAAATATGGGCTGGGTTCAGAAGACGCGCGTGATGATGCCATTTTGGCCATGGTGGGTGCGGGCGATGTTTGGCTCTTCGAGGTGGTAGCGGCTGATTGAGCGATCACATCTAAATTGTCCGACCCGGTTAGCGAAAGTTTAAAAGGGCAAGACCAAATCTATAGATTATTGTTGTTAAGGCGGGAAGGGAAATCGATTCATGAAGCCAAATGAAAGTGATGCCGAAGTCGTTTCAGAGACAGGGTACAGCAAAGGCTATTTAAGGTATGCCTTAGGTATGTTTTTGCTGATTTATATCGTTAATTTTGTGGATCGGCAGATTTTCTCGATTTTGATTGAGCCGATTAAACAAGAGATTGATTTAAGTGATACCCAGTTGGGATTACTGGGCGGGATTGCGTTTGCCTTATTTTATACCATCGCGGGGATCCCCATTGCGCGTTGGGCCGATGTAGGCGTTCGTAAAAACATCGTAGCCCTTGCGATTTTGATTTGGAGCGGGATGACGATGATGACCAGTACCGCCAAATCGTTTGGCGGCCTGCTGCTCGCGCGAGTCGGGGTCGGAATTGGTGAAGCTGGGTGTTCGCCTCCAATCCATTCGATGATTTCTGATTATTTTCCAGAAAATAAACGGGCCACGGCCTTGGCCATCTATGCGATGGGCATCCCCATTGGGGGCGCGATCGGCACTTTAGCCGGTGGCTGGATCGGTGAGTATTATGGCTGGCGGATGGCTTTTTTGTTGGTGGGTTGCCCCGGTATCATCTTGTCCTTGGTTGTTTATTTAACCATTCGTGAGCCAGTGCGCGGGCTACATCGTCCTGTTGCGCAGCAGAAAGCGGCGGAAGTTCAAATTCCGCTAAAAGAAACGATTCGGTTTATGTGGGGCCTGCGCTCTTTTCGGCATCTATCCTTTGCTGGCTCGCTCCACGCGTTTGTAGGTTATGGCGTGGCATTGTTTATGCCGTCGTTTTTTATGCGTATTCATGGTTATGGTTTGGCCGAAACCTCAAGCTACCTGTTTTTAATTGGTTTGACCGGGGTTATTGGCACCTTTTTTGGGGGCTATCTGGGCGATCGGTTTGGTCAGAAAGACCAACGCTGGTACATGTTGTTCCCAGGGGTTGCGACCTTTTTATCGGTGCCGTTTGCGGTCTTTTTTTACACGACTCAAGATCCGGTGATGGCGCTCATTTTAGCGGTGCCGGGCGCGATTCTCGGTCCGATGTATCTGGGGCCAACCTTTGGTATGACTCAGACGCTGGTGCCGCCGCAGATGCGAGCGACTGCCTCGGCGATCCTGCTTTTTGTATTGAATTTGATTGGTTTAGGTTTAGGTCCAGTGTTTGCGGGCATGTTGAGTGATTATTTTTCAGCAGATTATGGTGTCGATTCCATTCGCTATTCGCTGCTCATTCTTGCAGTGGGCGGCAACATTTGGTCTGCGTTGCATTATTATTTGGCTTCCAAAACCCTTCGAGAAGACCTGTTGTTAAAAGATGCTTACGCGTAAGCGAGCTAGCTTGCAGAACGGTTTTTCGAAAACATGGATTCTTGCCGTCCTTAGTACTAAGGATTGGCTACTGCGTTCTGGGTCCTTGGCGTTGTCCTTTTTTTTGAAAGGTGTGGGGGGCCATAACGCCGTGTTTTTCTCTTGGTTTCGACAGGCGGCGACGCTTTTGCTTGAGATCGTAACCCCTTCCATTTCCGCACAGTCTCCGAGAAACTCACCGGGGAGTGCTTAACAGGAATCAAGACGCCATGAATACGAGTGCCAGCGCCTATCGGCCATTTCAATGGGGCTTGCTCGCAAGCACCCTGTTCTTTGTAGGCTATACCGTTTTGGGTTGGAATGGTTGGGGCCCGCCGGCCGCGGTCGAGCAAGCAGTTGGGGAAGTTTCTCGGTGGTGTGAGCGTGTTCAGCCTGGACTCTTTCACGAGCCAGTGAATGCGCTGAGCAATCTTGGGTTTATGGTGGCCGGGTTATGGATGCTCTGGTGTTTGGGCGGTGATGTGCGGGCTGGCCGGCAGGGCCTCATGTTCGGCCATAGTCCAGTAGCGCTTTTGTATGCCGGCGCTGCGATATGGCTTGGACCGGGGTCGTTACTAATGCACGGCACTCACACCGGTTGGGGTGGTTGGGCCGATAACCTCAGTATGGTGATGTATATCTTAATCCCGTGGTTGATCAATGTTGGCGCAATGGGGCGATGGACGAGCATTCGGTTGCTGAGTATTTATACGGGCCTTGTTGTTGTCTACGGGGTTGGCCGTGGCGTTTACGGTTGGGGCTTGGGGATTAATCTTGATTTCTTTGGCTTATCGATTGCCTTTTGGGTGATCTCTGAAGTCTTGTACCGGTTTCACGCGCCGTATTTTCGCTGGTTGTCAGGCCTGGTGGGGTTTGCCGTCGCCGGTATTTTCGGGATCACACCACTGGAAATGTGGGACGAGCCAGCTCGGTATTGGTGGGTCGTGCTGTTTTGGGTGCCGGGCCTTTTGGCGCCGCATGCGCCCTCAGGCCGACGCGATTACTGGCCTTGGTTTTTTCTGGGAATGGGCAGCTACCTCCTGGCGTTTGCCATTTGGCAAACAGGCAAGCCTGCGCATCCTTGGTGCAATCCAGATTCGCTGATTCAAGCTCATGGTATCTGGCACCTGTTGTCAGCTGTCGCCACCGCCTGCTTCTTTGTGTTCCTTCGAACGGAGCGTAAACGGACCTAAACCCAAGGTTGCCGCATGGACTGCACGCCGCAGGCTTGCGCTCAGCAAACGCGGCGGTCTGTTCGCGCCTTGAGAAGAGCCAGCGTCCACGTTGGCTGCTCTTGTCGTTGGACGACGCTTTAATGCGCGGGTCGGTCGCCTCGGGCTTCGGCGGCAATGGCCTCGCCATCGAGTGCATATTGCGCGCCGCAGAACTCGCAATTCAAGGTTAGCTCGGGTTGCTCGGCCAGTAAGCTTTGCAGCTCGGCTTCTCCTAGGGCAATGAGCGCATTCGCCATCCGCTCTCGGCTGCAAGTGCAGGCAAACCGATGTGCTTTGGGTGGGAACAACTCAACGACATCTTCAACGAATAAGCGCTTTAAAAGGGTGGCTTCCGGAAGCGCTATCTGTTCGGCCTGGGTCAAGGTAGCGGCAAGAATACTAAAATGCTGCCAATGATCTGACCGTTTGGCGTCATCCGTTTCTAACTGGGCCGGTAACTGCTGCAGGAGGAATCCGGTTGCGGTTTCACCATCGGAATGCAGCATAATCTGGGTGCCAAGCTGATCTGATTGTCCAAAGTAAAACTCGAGGCATTGCGCAAGACTGGGCGCGGTTAACGGCACCAAGCTCTGATAGCGCTCGCCTTGCTCGGGCTCGATCGTGACGACCAGTGTGCCGGTGCCCAGCAAGGCTTCAAAATCGGGTGCGTCATCATCTGTTAAATCCTGAAATCGCGCCACGCAGCGCAGACTGCGCTCGCTGCTGGCTTCGGCCGCCAACAGCGTGATTTTTTCAAGCCCCTTAACCTGCAGTAGCAGGCGGCCCTTGAATTTAATGGTTTCGGATAACAGAGCCGCAGCAGCAAGAAACTCGCCCAGCAAAATTCGGATTGGCCGGGGGTAATCCGTTGCACTGAGGCTGTCGGCATAAGTCTTATTGAGTTGCAGCATGTAACCCCGAATATCGGCATTCGCCATCAAAAATCGACTGGAAGAGTCAGGTTGCATCGGGTTGGTTTCCTGTTCGACTGGTTTATAGCGGGCGCCGCTGTTTGTGTTCTGCAAGGCGCTTAAAGCCGGCGGGCCAAGGGCGCGCCAGTTTGCCGATTATAAGGCAATTAAAGGTCAGCGTATTTTGAATTTTCGGCCTTGCTAACAGACTACGTTCGATTTTCGGGGCACGTAAGCATTTTACCCATCGCGACGGACGGTAACGGACCGCCAATAGTGCCGGCGGGGCGGCCGGTTGCCCTGCGCGCGCTGGTACGCTCAGCGCTCGAGGGGCTTTTTACCAGCGCTCATTGATGTCGCCTAAGGCAGTTACGGGCTTAGCGATAAGCCGGCCCCTAAGGGTTTTGTGAGTCTGCCAACTGCCTAAGATTGGCCTCGTGCCCTGCTCGGTTTATCTTGTACAGAGACAATACTGCAAGTGCCAGAATGTAAAAGAAAAAGATCACCGGAATGTAATAGATCGCAAGATCTGCGATGGTGCTCTCCGGCACTTCGCCGGGCTTCGCCTGAGTTGGGAATTGAATTATGGCTAAAATTTGCCCGGCCACGACCACCCCAAGGCCGTTCACAGCCTTCTGCGCAAAGCTGTTGGCTGCAAAGAAAATGCCTTCGGACCGGCGGCCCGTTTTAACCTCACTGTCCTCGACAATGTCGGCAATCATTGCGGCGACCAAAGACGCGGCAATAATAATCAGTGTGACTTCAAGGGCATTGAATACCACCAGTGTCCAGAAGAGCGCGTCGGTACCATTTTCTGGAAACCAACCGAGCAGCCTGAGGATATACGGCATCGGCGCCATGCCAAACGAGATGGCAAGGGTGAGCATACCGCCGCGTTTTTTGCCGAGTTTGGTCGAGATCCAAGGCGCAACGCCCAGTGCGATAAGCGCGGACAAGAAGTAGGGCAGGTTCATGTAGCCGATTTGGCTGCTCGTGAGCTCCCAAAAATGGCGTGAAAAATAGATGCTTAGCGAGGTTGAAACCCCGGACGCCACTGCCATAAACAAGGCCGAGATAAACAGCGCAAAGAAGGAGCGGTTCGAAAGGGTTTCTTTCAGTTCACCAACTGTTTTCTGAAAACTAAAAGCTGTTTTGGGCGGCGGCTGCTTTAACTTTGGGATGTGCCGGTGGGTTCCTGCAGCAGACACAAAGATCGAAATAAAAATAATGATCGATGCGGTAAGGCCGTAGTTCTGCCAGCCTTGGATGTATTCCAGGCCACCTTTTTCCTCAGGCAAAAAGACCAAGTAGTTCAAGACGGCCATGGTAAGGCCGCCCCACCAGGCAAAGAAGTATCGAAAACTCATGAGCTTGGTGCGCTCGTCATAGTTGTCTGTGAGTTCGGCAACGAGTGCCGTCGCGGGAATCTCATAAAAGGTAATCAGGGTTCGGATCAGGACGCTCATCCCAACAAAATATAAAAACAGCTGGGTTTCAGGCAGATCCGGCGGTGACCAGAGGAAGAAGTATGCAGCGGCAACCGGCACGCCGGCGCCGTACATAAACGGATGCCTGCGGCCTAGGCGAGACTGAAAATTATCCGAGATATAGCCAACCATTGGGTCCGAGACCGCATCGAACACGAGCGCAATCAGAATGCCCAATGAAACCAAGTCCGCCCGGAGTCCGATCACTTGGCTGTAGTAAAACAAGAGCAGGTAATTAAACCCATTGGCCGTCGCGCCGTTGGCAACCGCGCCAAAGCCGTAATACAGCTTGGTTGAAAAATCGACCTGGTTTGGTGAGGGATTTGGTGAGGGGGTTGACGCAGCGTTTGACATGCGGTGCTCGAATGACCTTTGACGGCATCATACGTGCTTTTAAGGTGTCTGGGTATGCAGCTAGTGTTTGCGTCCAGAACATCATCCCTTCAAAATGTATCGAACGAAAGAGAGGGTCCACAATGAATTTTACGCCTTCAGCAAGCCATAGCTTGCGATCCAAGTTGTCTGCGAGTTGCCTTTTGTTATGGCTGCCGTTTTTGCCCCTCTCAGCGCTTGGTATTGTCGATGTGCATGACGAGTACTATGCGGCGCCCGAGGCCGCTACCTTGAGCGTCATCTCAGTGGATTTTAGTGGCGCCAGTGGCAATGATTCTCGGCAGTCCTTCTCTGTAGAAGGGCACCAACTCTGGCGTCGCGAAGATCAAACAATCCTGCTGATCGGCAGCTATGCCAAAGCAGACGCTGGCGGGGCAGACACTGCGGACAATCGCTTCTTGCATGCTCGGTATGTGAAAGCCCTCACCGGCCGGTCAGGTATTGAAGGGTTTTTGCAAAGCCAGCAGGACCGATTTCAAAAGCTGGATGCGCGTCATTTGATCGGGGTTGGCTATCGGTTTGAGGCGGTGAGTCCAAATCGGCGCCGGGTGCTGCTGGGCGTCGGTGGCTTTGCAGAGCGAGAGCAGTTCGTGGATTTAGCAACTACCGAGACGAGCTATCGAGCGAATGTGTATTTGACTTCGGAGATTCCGCTGAACCTGGCCAATGCGTCAACTTTGAGTCTGTCGGCCTATGTCCAGCCGAAATTTTCTGACCCGAGCGATTTAAGAAGCATTGCAATGATTAAATTCGAAACCCAGTTAACGCAGTCTTTCTCGATGGACCTAACGGTTGCCTTTGATAATGACAGCAATCCTTTATCGGGCGTTGATGCGCAAAATTTGCGGTATTCTTCTGGCATCACCTATAAGTTCAGAAAATAGCTTTGACCGAGAGGGTTGCTGTTATGCCAACGTTACCGAGCGAGATGCGCGACGCGATACTACAGTCGGTCGACGCAGCCTTCGAGGCTCAATTACAGTTCACCGAAGCCTTGGTTCGCTTTCCTTCGATCCGGGGGCAAGAAGGCACCTGCCAGGATTTTTTGTTTGAAGCCTATCGCGAGCGGGGTTACTCGGTAGATCGCTGGCGTATTGAGGCGGATGACATCGCGGACCACCCAGGGTTCTCCCCGATCGGGCACGATTATGATCAGGCTATTAATGTGGTTGCGACCCATCGGCCCAGGCAGCAGATCGGGCGATCCTTGATTTTGAATGGACACGTTGATGTGGTGCCAACAGGCCCCAAAACCTTGTGGGATGCGCCGCCTTTTGAGCCGCATCGAGATGGCGACTGGCTTTATGGTCGCGGTGCCGGTGATATGAAGGCGGGGCTTGCGGCCAATCTGTTTGCACTGGATGCGCTTGGCCGCGCAGGGTTTCAGCCCGCTGCACCGGTGTATGTGCAATCAGTGACCGAAGAAGAGTGCACGGGTAATGGTGCGCTATCAGCGCTAGTCCGGGGTTATCAGGCGGATGCGGCAATTATTCCGGAGCCGGTGGGGGAGGCCTTGGTCCGCGCCAATGTGGGTGTTATTTGGTTTCGAGTGCATGTTCGGGGCTATCCGGTGCATGTGGCCTCGGCCAGCAGTGGCGCAAATGCCATCGATGCAGCGGCCTATTTAATGCAAGCGTTGAAGACCTTCGAAGCTGAACGCAATGCCAAGAAGTCAGAATTTCCTCGATTTGCTGAGTTTGAAAAGCCGATTAACGTGAATGTCGGAAAAATTGAAGGCGGCGATTGGGCAAGTTCAGTCCCAGCTTGGTGCAGTTTTGACGTGAGGACCGGCATTTATCCCGGTGAGGATGCCAAAGAGCAGGCTCGGGCAATAGAGGGGTTTCTGCAACGCGCAGCGGGTCAGCACCCTTTTCTGTCGAACAATCCGCCGGAGGTTGAGTTTAATGGGTTCTTGACCGAAGGTTATGAGCTCAAGCCTGGCAGTGATGCCGAGGCCTTATTGGCGACCGTGCACGAGTCGGTCTTGCAGACCGCCCTGCCTGAAATCACGTCACTGGCCTATCTGGACGCTCGGGTCTTTGCGCTCTATGCGGACACACCTTGCCTCGTCTATGGCCCGCACTCGGATAACATTCATGGGTTTAATGAGCGGGTCAGTATCGAATCGGTCCGGCGAATCACTAAAACACTAGCATTATTTACTGCAAATTGGTGTGGCTTAGAATCGGTTAGTTAGCACTTACTTATGGTATTGGTACGATACATATGACGTTCAGGAGTGCTTAAGATTCTGCAATCGCCCAAGTGAGTGTGCTTGGGCGGTATCTTGCCCGTGACGTCGCGGCAGTTTTTCTCGTTGGCTGTTAGGCCCCCAGACTTAAAGCGCTTTCTGACGGCGCTTAACCCATTAAGCTTTGCCGAGGCTGCGAGCCTCATGGCCTTGGAAGTTTTCACCCTTGGCGCCGTACCCATTCATTTGTGTGTCCTCACCGCGCAGAGTGGTCAGCGCGCGGTGAACCTGGTGAGCCTGCCGCCGGACCTGAATGCCGTTATGCTGATTATTACTCAAACACGCATCGGTCAGGGTCATCACTTCCAGGCGCAGTTGATCTAGCGCGCCAGAGGGATCACACCACTCAAAAATCTCCCGAGTGCTGACCTCAGGCATTTGTTTCTTCAAATGCTCGACAACCGTTTTGCTTTGCTGAAGGAACTTCTCAAGATCGGCCATGAGGGCTTGTTTTTCGTTCGCGAGCTTAAAGAGGGTTTCGCTCTGACGATTGTTTAAGGCCGTACGCTCATCTTGAATGCGCGCAGCGAGGGTTGTCAGTAGCCCTTGCTGCGCAGATAGCAAATTCGCAAGCGCAGTTCGAAACTGATGGGGTTCAAATTGATTCATAAGGCACTCCTGGTGATAGGTGCGCCGATACTCGGTACTAAAGCAGTTCCTGTTCCTGCTGGATCAGTTTCTCTGCAATCTTCGCCACATCGATCTGGAAAGAACCGTTTTGGACCTGCTCTTTGATAGAAGCAACACGTGCTTCGTCAGAGCCGGACAGGTTCGAAAGCTTCTTTTCCATTTCAATTAGGTCCTCCGCAGCACTGGTCACGGTGACCGTATCGGTCCTCGTGCTTCGATCGGTTGCATCTGCTGGTGCTTCAGCCTTGAGGGGCTTTTGCATCAGTGACTGGGTGACCCCAGTTTGAGTTGGCTTAATTTCTATGGCCATTTCAAGTCATTCCTATCGTTGCGCCGCCAAAAGATTTCTAGGCGTACCGTTGTTATCGACATTATTTCATAAAACTTTAGTTTTTTTTACCATTGCAAGACGGCAACACTGCCATTTGCCTGAACTTCGCCTTGAATTGTGCGTTTTGAGGCGATATTTTGGACTCGGATCTGCTCGCCAATGGCGCCATCCTGCAGCGCTTTGCCGGTCATGCGGACCATAAATTGATCATTTCCCGCCTCGATTACGGTCTGTTCGCCTCGTTTAATGATGACGGGCGCCTCAAGCATGCTGTGTTGGAGCTCTG
This sequence comes from Gammaproteobacteria bacterium, assembly GCA_018647445.1. Taxonomy (GTDB): domain Bacteria; phylum Pseudomonadota; class Gammaproteobacteria; order Pseudomonadales; family Azotimanducaceae; genus UBA9926. The sequence continues at coordinate 266 of JABGTE010000194.1, read as the reverse complement.
TGCCCTCTCTTAAGGGCCGTTTTAGCGCCGTGCCGATCGCCTCTTCAATATGATTAATGATTGGTATATGTCCCGGCGCACGTCGCACGATGATTTCTTGTAGATCTCGTTCGTTTAAAATAGACCCGCGGGCGAGGCTTCGATTGACCTTCACAACTGTGATATCGGAGGTCACCGTGACCGGCACGTAAATGGACCAGGAGATTTGGGTCTCGCAAGAGACTTTCATGGTCAGTCGGCCGCCTCGAAAGGATCGATTGGCAGGT
>JABGTE010000105.1 GCA_018647445.1 Gammaproteobacteria bacterium | reverse complement strand
GGCTTGTTGCGTGCAAGCGCTGAATTCAGCAAAAAATCAATCGCGCCCAGTTTGAGTTTGGATTGTTGCGCCGCCGGGCAGGTTATAGCGCCAACGCGACGGAATTACTTTAAACCGCCCAACAATACGCCCTCAATATGGCCTTTAAACCTCCGGAGCATCTGCCATGACCTTGTCAATCCAGAAGCGCACTCAAATTAAAAACCAACTTCTGCCGCCTCGTAGACCAAGCGCTTAAACTCATGACTGTAAGGATGCCAAAATCCTGGAAAGCGCTGTGTAAAACATAGCGCGGCAATATTGGCTTCCGGGGCAATCCAGGAATGGGTTCCCATCAATCCGCCCCAGTGGTATTCGTTAACAGCAAGAGCAGATTCCGCCTCACTCGGTTTCTCTTTAAGGGCAAACCCTAAACCAAACACGGTCCCCGGCATCGGCCAGAACGGGAAATTAACAACAACCCCCTCGGCCAACTGATTTTCTCGCATCAGCTTCAAAGTCGCCGGCAACAGATATTGACGGCCGGCCCACTGCCCGTCATTCATAATCATTTGAATGAAACGAGAATAATCCGGCAGGGTTGAGACCAGACCGCCGCCGCCACTCAAAAATGTAGGCTTTTGCGTTGACGCGCGCTCTCCGAACATCGGCGCAACCGTCAGCCCGCCCTTCATCGGCTCAAACGGGTGTATTGGCGTGTAAAGCGTCGTCAGCCGGCTGATTTTGTCCTCCGGCACAAAAAAACCAGTGTCGATAAGACCCAAGGGGTCCAGCAACATTTGTGCTAAACAGACATCGAATTTCTGGCCAGACAACACCTCAATCAAACGAGCGCAAACATCTGTTGCCACACTGTATCGCCAACCCGAACCCGGCTCAAACGCTAAAGGGAGCCTCGCAAGCGCGTGCGTATACGTCTCAAGATCGGCATCGACCCCTGCTAAGCCGCCAAGCGACGCCGCGTTGTAAGCCTGATCAATGACCGAATCAGGCTCAACAAAACCATAGGACAACCCCGCACTATGGCTCAATAAATGTCGGATCAAGATCTGGTTCACGGCGGGTGTAGCGTCTTCGACCCGAGTGGCATTCGGCGGTAAAACCAACATGTCCGTAAACTCAGGAAGATAATTTGCGAGCGGATCATCCAAATCGAAACTGCCGCGCTCGTACAACATCATGAGCACAACCGAGGTCATCAACTTGGTATTTGAGGCAATCCGAAAAATCGCATCATCCCGTAAGGGCGTTTTTGACTCGATATCGGCATAGCCGACCTGACCTGCATGCACAATCTCTGTGCCCTTTAAAATCTTATAGCTGACGCCCGGCAAGATTTCTTCGTCAACATAGCGCTGCATAGCCGCATCAACTTTTGAAAACATCCGCCCCCTCCTCGAGAAATTTTAGCCGAAAATTTATGCCGCCCGCAGTCAACCTCGTTCAGCCCTTTAGGAGGCTTTTCGCGCATTCAATTGTGCGAGATGGGCGTCATGATCTTCGCGAGTGATTCGATATTTCGAGACAATCACTAAACCCAACAGGTAAAGCCCACAGTAAATGGGTAAGAACAGGGTGGCTAAACTCATGCGAATCTCCTGCGTCACGTCGTCAACGGACGTAATGCCATCCAGCCCAACAATGGATACGATCGAGCCTGCTCCAACAATGCCGCCAGCTGAAATTGCCTTGGCCGCGAAGCCGCGGGCTGCATAGAACAACCCCTCGGAACGGCGCGCCGTTTTAAGCTCACTGTCTTCGACCACATCCGCCATCATCGAGTCGAGGAGCACGCCACCAATGATGCCGCAAATCACCTCCATGACGATAAAGCAGCTATATATATACAAGGACGTCCAGCTACCAAGTTCGGGCCAATAACCTGTCAGCAATAAAATGTAGGGCATTGGGTACAGCATGATGTTGACTAAAATAGCGTAGATCGCCGCCCGCTTTTTACCGAACAGCTTGCCTAAGTAGGGCGCCGCCCAATATGCAATCACCGGTGAGATTAAAACACCGATCGCGGTGACGCTGATCTGTTTGCCGGAAAACCCAAAAAAGTAGGTTGTATTATAGAGATAGAGTGCGGTGCCCAATCCCCCTGCTATGCCAACTGTCAAACCAAAAAAGAATAACGCTGCGAAATTTTTGTTTTTCACCGACTGAAAGATCTGTTTGATTTCCCGTTTAATGGCGAGGAATCGGAAGGGCTCGCTTGGTCTAGGCAGCGCCGCTGCAACCTTTTGCGTGCCGAAGGACGACACCAAAATGGCAGTGGCAATCAATAACGCGCCTGCAATACCATAAATACCGTAACCGGTTTGAGAGGCAACACCGTACGCGCCCACCCAAAACATGAAGTTGATCATGTGGATGCCATTGCCCCCGGTCCAACCAAAAAAGTGCCGCAACGCCAACCATTTATTCCGGCGATCGTAGTCCGTTTCAAGATCCGGCAGCAGCGCAGTCGACGGCACTTCAAACAGCGTGGTCCCCGTTCGAATCAACAGCGCCAGCACTAGTACGTAATAAAAGGTATTGTCGTCGTTCAGCTCAATGACGGGATTGAACAACGCATAAAAGGTAATCGGTAGCACAAAAAAAGCCGCGTACATAAACGGATGCCGACGCCCTAAACGACTGCTCGTTTTATCCGACCAATGCCCCAGCAATAGATCCGACACCGCATCCCAGATCATAGCGATCGCCAAAGCTAGGGACGCAAGGTACCCTGGTAAACCAAGGACCTGATTTGCGTAGATTAGTAACAGGTAACTGAAGGCATTATTTTTAATGCCGTAGGCGATCGATGCAGAACCATAAAACCAAAACGTCGGATTCTTTTCTAAGATCGGTTGTGACATAACATCCTCTTGTTACACTGTTCAGCGGTAGACGGTCTAATTGACAAAAACCTAAGCAGCACTCAGTTGCAATCATCACGGTAGCGCTGTGAAAAACCCCGATGACCCCGGCCTAGAGTATAAGCGCATCGCCTCCACCTGATGCAACCCTTGATTCCAGTCAATCACCTCTTTCACTGTTTCATCTTAACGCGCAGCCTGTGGACGCCTTGGCGGGACCGGCGCTAAACTTAAGCCACACCTATTTACCGCCGAATTGATCTCACCATGCGCCATCAACCCCATCACCTCGAACAATGGCAGCAAGACGGCTTCGTTATTATCGAGGACTTTTTCACGCCAGATGAAATTTCGCCCCTATTTACCGACTTTGAAAATCTCTACGACCACCTTGCGCCTGAGCGAGCCGCCGCGGTTACCCTGAACAAGAAGGAAACAGGCGTTTTGGGCAAATCCCACCCAAAACAGTTTCAAAACATCGATTCGTTGCCCTATGAAGGCAGCATTGATTTGAACTTAATCTCTTTGCACCCAGCACTCATTGCTTTCGCCAAAGCCTTACTTGCGGTGAATGATGTTCACCTTTATCAGTCACATACTTGGGCAAAATTTACCGGCGAGGCCGATTACGACCAAGTACATCACTGCGACTTTGGCAATCACACTTTAACGGTCCCGAGCGACTTTGCGTGGCAAAGGTCGGTTGATTTCGTCGCGTATGTCACCGATGTGGACGATGACTTGGGCGCACTGCACTACGTCACAAAACCTGATAGCGACCTTATCCTTGGCGCCGGTGAAGTGCGTGCAACCGAGGCCTCGCAACTAAAGTTGAAACAAAAGGAGCGAAGCGCCGCAGGCCCAGCAGGCACCCTGGTCGCGCACAGCATCGACACGTTCCATCGCGGCACAAATCTTACTCGCCCGGAGGGTCGGCGCTACACAATGACGTTCGGCTATAAAGCGACCGGAAACGATATGATTGGCTTTCACGTCTGGCAATCGTCTCCTCATAAACCTTGGGAGCGGATTTTAAATCACGCATCACCAGAGCAACTGGCCTGCCTCGGCATTCCAAAACCTGGTGCGGATTATTGGACGCCCAGAACCCTGCGACTCACCCAAGACCGATGGCCCAACTGGGACTTATCCGCTTGGCGAGCGGGCATAGAATAACGCATACTCATCTCACTGGGACGCCTAACGACCCGAGTACCCCAGAAAGATCACGTTTTAAATAAGGAAGCTAAAATGATTGAACGAATCGCTTTAACACTCGGTCGATGCTTGCTCGGACTCTATTTCCTCGTGCCAGGATTATCAAAAATTACAGGCTATGGCGCCACCCTTGCCTATATGGAACTCCACAACGTGCCGTTTAGCGACCTGCTCTTGCCGATCACCATCGTGCTCCAAGTTGGCGGGGGACTCGCGCTCCTGTCCGGCTTTCGCATACGCGATACGGCGCTCATGTTGGCGGGCTTAACCATTGCCATCAACATCGGCATGCACGACTTTTGGAACACGTACCCAGAGGTTTCGAGCGATCGTGAGACCCAGAACTTTGTCAAGAACTTGGCGATCTTTGCAGGGCTTTTGGTGCTATCCAGTGTTAATTCACTGCCTCAATTCAGGATCAGTCGCTCGTAGTCGCGTCGAGCGCCGCCTCAACCGCCGACCATTCATCGTAAAGCGCCTGGATTTGCGTTCGCAAGGCTTGTGCTGCCGCGTACGTTTTTTGCTGCTCGACTTCAGGTTTATTGAAGAAATCAGGCTGACTGACCATTGCCATCATTTCGGTTTCTTTAGATTCTAACTGCTGCAGCTCAACTGGAATTTGTTCGGCTTGACGTCGCAATCGGCGTAGTTCGCTCTTAGCCTGTTTGCGCCCCTCATAACCCGCGGCCTCATCAATCGGCGCACTGCTGTTTACAACTGTTTCATTGGCCTCAGTCATTTCCTGCGTGCCATCTGGCAGGACGCGCACGTTCGCACGCGCGGGATGCAATTCACCACCCCGAGCGATCCAATCCGAGAATCCGCCAACCTGTTCTTCGATCTCGCCCTCGCCTTTGAACACCAATAAAGACGTCACAACCTGATCCAGAAATTGTCGATCATGGCTGACTAAAAGCACCGTGCCCGTGTAATCAAGCAACAACTCTTCTAAGAGCTCTAAACTTTCTACATCCAGATCGTTGGTGGGTTCATCAAGCACCAAGAGATTCGCCGGCTGAGTGAACAACTGCGCCAGCAAGAGCCTATTTTGCTGGCCACCGGATAATGTCCTGATTTTGCCACGCGCTTGTACGGAGTCGAATAAAAATCGCTTCAAATACGAAACAACATGAATTGACTGCCCATTGAGCTCGATAAAATCACGACCATCACCGATGTAATCCGCCACCGAGGCATTCGGGTCCAGCGCCGCGCGACCTTGATCAAAATACGCAACATCTAGCTTAGTCCCGAATTTAATACGTCCGGCAGTCGGCGCAATTTCACCCAAGAACAATTTAATCAGCGTTGATTTGCCGGCGCCGTTTGGACCCACGAGGCCGATACGATCGCCGCGTTGCACAATCCAGGAGAGGTCTTTGACCAACTGCAGTCCGGCAACCGAATAACTCACACTCTCTAGCGCTCGAACCACTTTTCCAGATTTTTCACCCGTATCGATTTCCAGCTTGAGCGCCCCACGCGTCACGCGCTTAGCGCGCTCTGATCGAAGCTGCTCTAGAGCCCGAACACGACCTTCATTACGCGTACGCCGGGCTTTGATTCCTTGGCGAATCCAAACTTCTTCCTCCGCCAACTTGGCATCAAATTGTTTTTCCGCTTCCGCCATGGTCTCCCGTTCAGCCTCTCTGCGCAGCAGAAATTCATCATACGAGCAGCTCCACAGCTTCACTCGACCCCGGTCGATATCCACCATCGCAGTCGCGAGCTCGCTCATCAACATCCTGTCATGGGTGATAAAGATGACCGTTCCTTTAAACAGTTTAAGTTCGCTCGTGAGCCAATCGATCGCAGGAATGTCTAAATGGTTAGTTGGCTCATCTAAAAGCCAGATATCCGGCGCGCCAACAAGACTCTGGGCGATGGCTAAGCGCTTTAGCCAACCCCCTGACAATGACCCAACGATTTGATCAGGCGCAAGGTCGAGTCGTTGCAGCATGGCGTCAACGCGCGCGCCGAAATCCCACGCTTCAGCATTATCCAGCTGCTCTTGGAGTGCCGCGAGTTGATCTTCATCGGGATTGGGCATTGCGTAGAGTCGACGTTGGGTTGCTAAAACGACCCCGATCGGTCCGAGTCCAGCAGCCACCACATCGTAAACCGTCTCAGAGACATTAAAACTCGGCGTTTGAGCCAGCAACGTAACCTTAAGACCAGACATGATCGTTACCACGCCTTCATCCGGGCTTCGATGTCCCGCGATAATGCCCAGCAGTGTTGATTTCCCGCTGCCGTTATAACCCGTTATACAGCATCGACTGCCCTGACCGACAACAAGACTGGCCTCATGAAGCACGGCCTCACTGCCATAGGCGACCGAGATGTTTTGTAGATTGATGACCGTATTCATGCGCGGCATGCTATCACGACGCAGCACAAAAAAAGCAGCGTAATCTCGATACAGCGGTCTACCCGATGATCGCCTGAATCCCTTATGATGCCTTAACCCAAATAACGGACCACCGCAGTGAAATTATACGGTTACCCAGGCGCACCCAATCCGCGAAAGGTAGAGATCTTTTTGGCAGAGAAAGCCATCGACTACGAATTCGTCAACGTCAATATTGCTAAAGGCGAACAACGATCACAAACGTTCCTGCAGAAGAATCTGCTCGGAAAAATACCTGTTTTAGAAACAGATAATGGCCAGCACCTTAATGAATCCACAGCCATTTGCCGCTACCTTGAGGCCTGTCATCCAAAGCCGAGTTTATTTGGCGAAACCGCCTTCGACATTGGTCTGATTGAAATGCGCAATCGGCATGTCGAACTGAACCTTTGGGTGCAAATTGGGATTGCTTGGGTCAATGGCCCCATTGTTGGAAAAATGGGTCGTTTCGAGCAAAACCCAATGGCCTTAACGCAGGCAGAAAAAGCGGTTCGTCACGTTTATAAGCGGTTCAACGATGAGTTGTCAGCATCTGACTTTGTAGCTGGGACCGATTTTTCAATGGCCGATATCTCACTTTGGGTTGCCGTAGACTTTGCCTCACGCATGGTAGCGTTAAAACCCGATGCGGATCTCACACACCTTACCGACTGGTTTGACCGACAAGGTCAACGCGCAAGTATCGCGCGCGTCGCGCGCCCTTGACACGACATGTCTGACCATCGATCCAAAAAGCGTCTACAGCGCCTAACGCGAACCGCTGAGGCCCTCCTCAAACAACCAAACCGGCTGCGCGAAAAGCTCGTGAATGCGCGAAAAAAATTGGGTCAGACCGATTCGGGCCAACTGCAGGGGATTAAAAGCCAGCTGACAGAACTCATCGAATTCAGTCAAGATATGTTGCGTGGCAACTATCAAACCATCGACGTGAAAACCCCGGTCATGGTGGTCGCTGCCATTTTGTATTTCCTGCTTCCTATAGACAGCATTCCGGACTTTATTCTTGGACTCGGCTACCTTGACGATGTCACTGTGATCACCTTTGTTTTTCGGCAGTTGAGCAATGAGCTGGAAAAATACCGAGCATGGCGAGCGGACGCACAACCCGAAATCGACAACGAAACTACGCCATAGCCGGCATTCTCAACTGTGTTGGCGCGTTGCAGCAGCCAACGCTTTCATCGATGCTGCAGACAGGCGTACAGGCATCGACCGGGTTGGCATTCGAGCTACATGAGCCCAGTGTGAAGGCGCTCTAATTTCTGAGAGCGCTTGACGCGCTTGGGATGGTTGAATTGCTGATGGCGCCATATAGGCTGAAGGCTCTTTATCCGCTGAGGGCTCTTTATCCGCTGAGGGCTCTTTATCCGCTGAGGGCTCTTTATCCGCTGAGGGCTCTTTATCCGCTGAAGGCTCTTGATT
>JABGTE010000242.1 GCA_018647445.1 Gammaproteobacteria bacterium | reverse complement strand
GTTTGAATTCGGTGCTGCATTGGCGAGAGATGGCAAGAATTCGATGCTGTTCTCCCTGGAGAAAAGCTGGCGTTGATCAAATAGCCGATTGGTGGCGGTAACCAGTTCAGCTGAGGATCGCCAATTGGTTTGAAGACTATGCAGGTGCTCGCTATCGTCCTTGGCTTTGAGATAGGTATGAATATCGGCGCCGCGAAAACTGTAAATCGCCTGCTTAGGATCCCCAATGAGCATGAGCAAGTGGTCTGGGCTCGCGGCTTGATGAATGCGTTTGAAAATCGCATATTGCTGTTGGTCAGTGTCTTGAAACTCATCAACGAGAATCGCGGGATAGTCTCGGCTTAAGGTTTCAGCCAGCAGCGGTTGCGCGGTTACAGATTGCTTAACGATCGATAAAAGATCGTCCAGGGTCAGTGCGCCTTGCGTTTGTTGGGCGATAAGGTGCGCCCGCACGGCATCCAAATTGGTTTGCCAGAGCCTGCTGATGATCTGCCCTTGTCGGGTTAAAGCCGTCTGGATGACCTCGAGTTCATCAAACAAAGGATGGATCGGTGGTTCAAAGCCCTTTTTCATCTGAGTCTTTAAAGCACTGGTGGTCCACAAACCCCAGAGCACCTGATCTGGCCCGAGAGCGTCACTGCTGCAGAATTTCTCCATCTCCTCTAGGCGATGCCACGCTTTGCTGTTTTTGCGAATCTCACTGCTCCGAAGGAGCGCTGTGATGTCTTCTGCGATCCACGCGTCTTTTGCGGCGCGCATTTTTGCTGGCAGGGTGCTCGAAAAGCCCGTTGCCGCTGGTGCCGGTGAAAAGCGTGGGTGAGGAACTCTAATCAGCGGTGCCATCGAGTTTGCGAGGACATCCGGTGTCGGCCAGAGATTTAATGCTAAGGCTTCCTCTAACGGCGGAAGACCCGACATAAGGTTTCGAAAAACGTCTTGTGCTGCCCGGGTCAAGGCATCATGAGGGTGGGCATCCAGTCGTTGCTCGAACAACAAGCCTGCTTCAAAGCTAGTGTCCTGAATCACACGCGCACAAAACCCGTGAATGGTAAAAATCTTGGCTTCGTCGAACCACAACAGAGCAAGGTTTAAATATCCAATGTCCTGTTCTGGATGCGCGCTATCAGCAATTAGATCTGCAATTTCAGTGTCTTTGCTAGCGCCTTGTTTAAAAGCATCATGGGCGAATTTGATCCTGTTGCGAATCCGGTTCTTCAGCTCTTGAGTTGCGGCGATGGTGAAGGTGACAACCAAGATGTTTTGGACGGGGTGCGCTATAGCGTCGGGCGTGCCACGACCTAGTATCAGTCTGAGATACAACGTTGTGATGAGATGGGTTTTACCGGTTCCGGCGCTGGCCTCGATGAGGTGCTGTTCTCGCAGTAACAGGGTGTGATCAAAGCTCATGATTGGACCCAAGCTGCAGTAATGGGATCAAGGAGTGTTCGAGCTTGATCGATGTTGAAATGACTCAGCGCCAAGGGCGATTCGATCAAGCGTGACCAATAGGGGTCTTGAGCGTCGGTTACGGCATTTGGATCGCGCCAAGTTTGATCAACCTGCACAAGCGCATCCGGCAGTGTTCGTCCCTTGTCTAGATGAGACAGCAGTGCGCGACAGGTCTCGAACGGAAAAACGAGTAGGCCTGAATTGCCTTGGGTAAAGGCGTGTAGATAAGGCCTCAACAAGTCCTTGGCTCGGGCTTGGTCCATCGGTTCAAAGTGACCGGACACAAGCTGCCCTTTTCGAACGCCGTAAGTCAGCGTTTGGATGGCGGTGCCAGATGACGCGAGTAACAAGTGTGAAAGCCAGGGGTGCACAAGGTGCCGAGTTGTGAGATCCCCTGCTCGATAGGTGAGATAGTGGTTTTTACTGAGCTGATCGAACCGACCTTGCAAGGTGAAGCCGTGGACGTTGTGCTCCCGCGTCACACTGGGCCGGCCGAGTTGGTATGCGCTTCGAATTTCGGTGAATAAGAGTTCAGCCGTCAAGGCAATATCATTCAGAGCCTGCTTACCGAGGCTGAAGTTTGGAACCAAGCCCTGTTTTAAAATGTCTGAGATCCATTGGCTTCTTGGGGTGCTCGTCGCTTGGGCTTGGATTGCAAGATCTGTAATGTGAAAACGGGTTAACGGGTCCAAGCTAAAGGGTTCGAGGTCCTCGATGGCTTCATGGCGCAGGGTTAGATTGATGTTTAAACGAGACTCAAAAAAATAACGCGCCGGGTTCTGCAAGAACCGAGACAAGGTTTCAACGCTCAGCGTTGTCGGTATGGGCTCGTTTGACGTTATTTCTGCAAGACCGGGTAGGTCATTGGATTGGGGGGCAGGATCAATGCGCCAGTGATTCTCAAAGCTTTGGATCAAGGGGTCCTGAAAGTAACGTTGAGAAAAAGGCTGTAAAGGATGATCGAACACCGTTTGCTGCCCGAAGACCGCCTCGCAGTAATCTAGTAGTTCGTTGACCAAAACGCTGGGCGGCTTGAGTTCGTTGTCTCGGATACCTCGGCCACAATAAGAAATGTGTAAGCGGTCCCTCGCAGATAAAAGCGCCTCTAAAAACAAATAACGGTCATCATCGCGCCGGGAACGATCTCCGATTCGGGCTGGTTCATTCATCATTAAATCAAAAGGGTGAACAGCATCTCGACGCGGGAAATCGCTTTCATTCATTCCGACCAAGCACACCATCTTGAATGGAATACTGCGCATGGGCGTGAGCGTGCTGAAGGTAATACCGCCATTAATAAACCGCATTGCTGGATTCGGCCGGTTCAATTGCGCCTCAAACCACGCGGTCACAAAATCCAACGTAACGCTTCGGTTAAATTTGGCATCAAGACAAAGCTGTAAAAACTCTTCGTTCAAGTCCAGCAACTTCATGAGGTCTTGGCGTTCTTGATCCACGGGATCGAACAGCCGTTCCAGGAGGATGCTTACCGCATTTGCCCATTGTTCGGGCGAACGGGCGGTCTCGAGCTGGGTTTGCGTTTCAAATACAGTCTGGCAAAAGTCGAGGAAGGCATTGAGAACCATGAGGTGGTCCAACGGAAGTGAATACGGCAAAACATCAAGGTCCGTGATCGCCTCGTCGGTCAAAATGCCCATGAGGAGCTGATCGAGTCCAAATTGCCAGGTAAAGTGCGTCTCATCGGGCACTGACCATTGTTGTTTGCTGGCACCATCCCGCCCCCAACGAATGCCCGTTTCTTTGATCCATGCCTTAATAAAAGTAACGCCATCGTCATCAATGCCAAAGCGTCGCGCAATGGTTGGGACCTCTAGATAGGTAATCAGTTCTGAGGCTGGCAGTCGGCTATTGGGTAGATTCAGCAATTGGCTGAAACTGCGGAAGATGTCAGAATTTTGGTATTGGTTTTGATCGGCGATGCCATAGGGAAGGGCATCGCCAAAGACGGCTTGAATAACCGCAACGTATTTTTGAATATCTGGGGCCATGACCAAAATATCGGTGGCTTGAATCGATGGGTCTGCCAGCGCTCGATAGATTCGATCGAGTAAAACCTCCATTTCACGAAGGGGCGAGTGACAGCTGTGAAACTCAAGGCTTGAATCCTGCGGTTCGGGGAGCAGGCCATCGACCGAAGAATCCTCGGTTTCGCGAGCCCAGTAAATATCATCTTGTAGAATTCCCAATCGATGCGTTCGATGTCGGGGTACAAAGTCTTCCTCAGAAATGAGATCCGCCTGACTTGTGAGGAGTTCATGAAACTCTTGGCCCTGGCGACCCAGGGACGCCAATATGGGGTTGCCGAGAAACGCGTAGTCATCGCTTGGCGCTATGGGTGCTTTAGATAAAGCGGCCAGTCGCGTTCGTTGCGCGCTTTTTTCGGTCGTAATATCTCCCCAGTAGGTCTCGCTCGGATTCATAACATAAAGATCCACAGGGCACTGATTCGCAAGATGCTTGAAGGTTTCGAGGTGTAACGGAGCAAGGCTCGATAGACCAAAGAGGCTGATTCGTTTGGGCAACTGTGTGCTGTGATCTTGGGTCTGTAGCGCCTTCAATAATTGTTGGTGAAGGTAGGCGCGGTGCGTGGTTCGAAGGCGTGGGTCTGTTGCAATCAGAGACCGCCACAACTCGGCTTGCCAGGCGCTGTTGGGTGCTGCGCTGATGGGGTTCTGGCCTTGTTCGAAGGCCATAATCCATTCTGGACGGTACAAAAGATAGCCTTCAAAGGCGGCGCTGATTCGTGTCGCGAGTTGAAAGCACCTTAGATCGAGGCGAGGCCCAGCATTCAAGTACTGTTGAACCGCAGGTGCCTTAAACGTGGGCAAGCGTTGCATCAACTTGAAGGTTAAAGAGCTTGCTTCAACCGGCTTTTGGTTCCCAAGGCCGAGAATGTTTTGGTAGAGCCGCCAAATGAACTGAGCGGGCAGTTGACAATCAAGGTTGGCAGAAATGCCCAGGTATTCAGCAGTTTGCAGTTTGAGCCATTGGCCGGTGCCAACGGACTGGATGATGACGATTTCAGCCGTCAAAGGGTCTCGCGACTCCGCGGCCGATACCGCGCTGAAGTGCTGAGCAAGCTGTTGTAGATCATTGGATTGAATGAGGCGTAACATCGAGCCAGGTTTCTCAATTTGTGTCATCCTACCCGAGGACGGTCTGTTAGAAAACCAATCAGTCCCAGCGGTTTATTCAAAACAAGGCCAAGGATCACGGTTCAAGGGGGTTGCTAATGCGGTCAGTATTTCAGGGTTTAAAGGTTCTGGATGTGGGTTCTTGGATAGCTGGGCCAGTGGCGGCAACGATCATGGCCGATTATGGCGCTGAGGTGATTAAAGTTGAGATGCCAGGTGTGGGCGATCAATACCGGTTGTTGTCTGCAACGCCGGGTGTGCCCGATGCCGATGCCAACTATTGTTGGCAAATGGATGCTCGTAATAAACGTAGCCTGACGTTAAATTTAAAACGTGCCGAGGGCATTGCGATCCTGAAGCAATTGGTTGAAGCCAGCGATGTCTATATAACCAATCAGCCGTTACCGATGCGTCGTGCCCTGGGATTGAATTACGAGGATATCCAAGCCATCAACCCGGCCATTATCTACGCATCGCTTACTGCCTATGGTGAGAAGGGTCCCGATCGCGATGGCGCAGGGGTTGATCTAGTCGCCTACTGGGCTCGATCCGGGTTGATGGACTTGGTGCGCGATGCTGACGCAAAGCCTGCGATGGCATTGCCAGGCATGGGCGATCATCCGACAGCGGTTTCGCTTTACGCGAGCATCGTCACCGCCTTGTTGCACCGCGAGCGAACCGGTGAAGGCTCGATGGTTCATACCTCCTTGTTAGGCAACGGCCTTTGGAGCGCTGCATGCATTGCCCAGGCTGGTTTTGCCGGTGGTGACTATGAGCGTTACCGTGAATTTAAAGCCGAGGCCGGGTTTGGGCGGTTTCTCTATGAATGCCAAGACGGTCGGTTCGTGCAATTAACCATGATTCGTACGCAGGAAGAGTTTGAGCAGTTTCTGGCTGTCACCCAGCTGGCATCGGTTCTAACCGACCCTCGCTTTTTGACGCCGGAATTACGCATTACTCACGGAGCTGAATTGGTCGAACTGGTTGCTGCGCGATTAAAGAATGAAAACGCTGGTGTCTGGATGAAAAAATGCGAAGCGGCAGGGGTGCCCATGAACCGAGTTCAAACGATCGAAGAAACGCTTACGGATCCCCAAGTTCGTGTGAATGAGATGATACGGCCAGCGCCGGATGATATGGCTGGCATGGGGATGTTGTTGAATCATCCCGTCAACGTAGAGGGTTTGCCGCGCGCCGAGGTTCAGCCGGCGCCCGATTTGGGGGCTGATGCGGCTGCGATATTGAGCGAGTTGGGCTACGCGGCTGGGCAAATAGAAACCTTGCGCGCGTCCGGCGTGGTTTAGGAGTGGCTGGGGGGTAATCGTGGCGCAGATTTAGCAACAGCCGAGTGGTCAGTGCGTGAACAAAGAGCAATTCAGAGAGCGGCAATAGGAGCAGCAGTACCATGACGAGCGAGACAGGGTGGGCCGACCCCTATGATCTACCGATTGAGTCGTTGAATGTTGCACAACCAGGCTTGTTCAAGGCCGACGGTCAGTGGCGATATTTCGAGCGCTTGCGCAACGAAGCCCCGGTGCACTATTGCGCAGACAGTGATTTCGGACCCTATTGGTCCGTCACGCGTTATCAAGATATCTTTAAGGTGGATACCGACCCAAGACGCTTTTCTTCGGCGCAAGGCATCACCGTCGGCGGGGCAGGCGGAACGCCGGTGCCGAAAGACCAACAGCTTCAAGGTTCGGAAAAGCAAAAAGTACAGCAGCAGTTTGATGGTTTTGGCATGTTCATCGCGATGGATCCGCCGAAACATGATTTGCAGCGCTCAACCGTT